>NZ_BAAAUG010000022.1:100101-187072 GCF_039533825.1 Streptomyces rectiviolaceus | reverse complement strand
GCGCGCAGCTGCCTGGCCGTGGCGGCGCCGATGCCCGTTCCGCCGCCCGTGACGATGACAACACGGCTCTCTGTCATGCCTGTTCAGCCTCCGAACGCAGTCGTGAGCACATGGCCGCGATCATACGTAGGCCGCTCACGACCGCGTTCGGACGGGCTGCCGGACGGCCCGTCGCGGGCCGTCGGCGGCTACTCGTCGATCGCCGCGCCGAACGCCGCGCCCTTGCCGGGCGCGCCCAGCGATTCCGCGCCGTACGTCCAGGAGCCCGACGCGGTGACGCCGCCGGTTCCCGCGGACAGGACCCACACCACTCCGTCACCGAGGTTCTCGCCGGGCGCGGCGGCCAGGAGACCGAAGCGGCCGTCGCGGTTCGGGTCCGTCAGGCGCACCTGGGCGCCCCACTTGTCGCCCTTCTCGGCCACGCCGGGGATGTCCGCGGAGTTCTGGTCCCAGGACTTGGCGCCGCTCGCCGTGAGGCCGGCGTCCGAGCCGCGCAGCACCCAGGCCGCTCCGGCGTCCGCGACCGTGCCGATGTCCTCGCCCGGTGCGCCGATCGCGACGTCCGCGTAGCCGTCGCCGTCCGTGTCCGCCACGGACAGATCGGCGCCCCAGCCGTCGCCGCGCTCGGCGGTGCCGGGTACGCCCGCGGTGTCCTGCGTCCACCACTTGACGTCCTGCGAGGGTCCGTCCTCGCCGCCGTAGCGGACGCCCACCAGGCCGCCGGTCTGCGTCTCGCCCCCGTCGTCGGGGGAGTTGGGCTCGCCGGTCACCAGGTCGTCGTAGCCGTCGTGGTTGATGTCGCCGGACGCCGCCGCGGGCCCGCCGCGCAGATCGCGCTCGTACGCGAGGCCGTCGGCGTTCCCCGAGAAGTACGCGGACCAGCCGTGCCCCGGCTCGTCGCCCACAGACACGCCGGACACGACGAGATCGGCGTATCCGTTGTCGTCGTAGTCGCCGGTGGTCAGCGACTTCGGCAGGATGTCGCGCCCCTCGGCCGCCGCGGAGAGCCGCTCGGTCGCCTGCCGCCGCAGCGGGGCCTGCCCGTCTGCCTGCGGTGCGGCGTCGTACGCGAAGAGCTCCAGGTCGTCACGGTCCAGTACGGCGAGCACGTCGCCCGGCGTCTCGCCGGTCAGGTGCGCCGCGGCCAGGCTCAGGCCGAACTGCTCGCCCTTGGTGGGTTCCTGGGTCTCGAGCCAGTCGCTGGCCGCGCCGCTGAGGCCCTCCTTCGAGCCCCACAGGATCGCGACACCACCGGCGTCCGCCGTGTCGCCGATGTCCTCGCCGGGGATGCCGACGATCGCGTCGTCGTAGCCGTCCCCGTCCAGGTCACCGGTGGCGACGGCCGTCCCGAAGCCGTCTCCCGCCTCCGCGGCGCCGGCGACCCCGGCCGTCGACTGGCTGAACCGGTCGACGGAGGTGGTGCCCATGCCTCTGGAGGAGCCGTACTGGGCGGTGACGAGACCGGCGCCCTTCTGGCCGCTGACCGTCGCCCCGGGGGCTCCGACCAGTACGTCCTCGTATCCGTCGCCGTTGAAGTCACTGTTGCGGTCGTTGGCGTGCGTACCCCCGGGGGTGCCTGCCACAGCGGAGGGGGCAGCGGCGATGCAGGCCCCGGTGAGAAGGAGGAATGAGGCCGCGGTGAGGGCGGCCGAACGGTTCTTGCGCACGAGCGGCTCCTGTTAAGGAAGTGGCCGGGCAGGTGCGAGGGTGTCCGGAAAGGGCCCGTTCCTTGTCCGGCGCCCTGTTCGACACCGGATGGGGCACAAGGGTTGTACGCGGCCTTCGGTTCCATGGTTTCGCCCCCGCGGCGCCGATCGGCACGCAACAGCTCCGTGGGTCACCGGCCGGACGGTGCCAGGTGGGCGCGCTGCCCCTGCGCGCCGAACAGGGCGAGCAGCTCCGCGGGCCGGCTGTCGGCGCTGCCGATCCAGTGCGGTGTGCCCGTGTCGAACTCCGCGGCCTCGCCGACGCCGAGCCGGAACTCCCGCTCGCCGAGCAGGAACCTGACGCTTCCGTCGAGGACGTAGAACCACTCGTATCCCTCGTGGGTCTGCAGGTTCAAGGTGGATGCCCGGCCGGCGGGCGGATAGATCACCTTGTAGGCCTGGATGCCGCCCGCCCGTGTGGTCAGGGGCACCATCACCAGGCCGGCTCGCCGCACCGGCCGCAGGTGGACGCGCGGGTCGCCGGTGGGCGGCGCCGCGACGAGATCGTCGAGCGGGACTCCGTGCGCGCGGGCCAGCGGCAGCAACTGCTCCAGTGTCGGGCGGAGCTTGCCGTTCTCAAGGCGGGACAGGGTACTCGCCGTGAGGCCGGTCTCGTCTGCCAGCGCCGCAAGCGTGGCGCTCCGCGCCCGGCGCAGGGCACGCAGACGCGGCCCGACTCCGGCCAAGACGTCTTCTGCGGGGTTGTCCATGGCCCGATGATGCGGATCCGCAACTTTTCTTGCAAGGGTGAAACGTCGGTGCCGATGCTGTCGGTACATCACCGGCGCCGAAGGTGCGTATCGGATTTCGGGTCACACTCGGCGCGAGTGCGTACCGGATTTCGGATCACGCTCGGCGCGCCGGCCGACGAAGGGCACCTCAGATGGATTCCACCCGACGCCGACGACCCACCACCGACGCCACGAACCATCAGGTCGCGGCGGACGCGGATGCCGAGCAGTTCTGGGAGCGGCACTACCGCACCCGGCCCACCGGAGGCGCACGCGTCAACCCGCTGCTCGCCGAGACCGCCGCGCCGCTGCGCCCCGGCACCGCCCTTGACCTGGGCTGCGGCGCGGGCGGCGACACGATCTGGCTCGCCGGGCAGGGCTGGCACATCACCGCCGTGGACATCTCCACGACCGCCGTCGAACGAGTGCGGGCACGTGCCCGCGAGCTCGGCGTCGCGGACCGCGTCGCCACCGAACAGCACGATCTGGCCGGAAGCTTCCCGGCAGGCCGGTTCGATCTCGTCTCCACCCAGTACTTCCAGACCCCGCTCCCCTTGCCCCGCGGCCGAGTCCTGCGCACCGCCGCACGGGCCCTGCGACCCGGCGGACTGCTGCTGATCGTCGACCACGGCTCCACCGCGCCCTGGTCGTGGGACCAGGACCCCGACATCCACTACCCCACACCCACCGAGATCGCCGCCGAACTCGATCTCGACCCCGCGTACTGGTCCGTCCTGCGCGCCGACATGCCCCGTCGCTCGGCCACCGGGCCATCCGGCGAGACCGCCACCGTCATCGACAACGTCCTGCTCTTCCAACTCACCGCGGACAAAGGCCGGATGAGCACCGATGACTGACCGACCGGACCACACCGACGAGAAGGCCACGCTGCGGGGCTTCCTCGACCAGCTGCGGAACTCGGTCGCGGGCAAGGTCGTGGGCGTGCCGGAACCACAGGTCCGCACGGGCCAAGTGCCCTCGGGTACCAGCCTTCTCGGGCTGCTCAGGCATCTGGCGTACGTCGAACGGTTCTACTTCCTCGGTGAGGATGCCGACGACTGGCCCGCGACCATGCGGCCGTCCGCGGAGGACACCGTCGACGGCGTGCTCACCGACTACCGGAAGACCGTCGAGCGAGCGAACCAGGTCATCGACGCCTGCCCGGATCTGGCACTTCCCGCCCCGCGGCCCCCGCGCCGAGGAGCGGCGCCCTCGATGCGATGGGTCCTGGTGCACATGATCGAAGAGACCGGTCGGCACGCGGGCCACGCCGACATCCTCCGCGAGCAGATCGACGGATCCACCGGCCGCTGACGGCGCCACGGTCACCAGCCGGTGTGCCGGAGGTCAGCTAGGTCAGCCCAGGGGCCCCGGGGCCGGGAGCGAGGACGCCGCCCGCTGCTTGCCGGGGGCCGCCTGGCACGTCACGTCGGCAGCCGGGAGTTTGCCGGTGGCCAGATAGGAGTTGGCAGCGGAGTCCGCGCACGGGTTCGTGGTGTAGACGCCGTGGCCCTCACCCTCGTCGACCGTCACCATCCGCGAGCCCTTCATCTGCCGGTGCAGGGCGCGTGCGGTGACCAGTGGGGTCTGCGAGTCCCACTCGTTCTGCACGATCAGCGCCGGGACCTTGTTGTTGACCTCGGTGGTGGCCTCAACGGGCCTGTCCCAGAAGGCACACGGCATGACGCCGGCGGCGAAGTCCCCGTACAGCGGGTAGCGGTCCGCGTCACGGATCGAGTCCCTGCGGTACGTCTCGGGGTCGCGCGGCCAGGAAGAATCGCCGCACACCACGGTCACGGTGGCCGAGATGTCGGGCTCCGGCGGGGGCTCACGAAGATCCAGGCCCTGCGCCGCCCTCCCCCCGGCGGCCTCCTTCAGCTTCACGACCCGCTCGGCCGCGTCGCGGACGGTGAAGAACTCCCTTCGCACCAGCTCCCGCACCCCGGCGCCGTCGAGCGGGGCCCCGTCGACGACGATGGGATCGCGGTCGGCCCTCGCGACCACATCCCAGAAGCTCTTGCCGACCGCGGCCGGTGTGGCACCGAGTCGGTACGTCGCGTCACGCGCGGCGGTCCACTTCGTCCACCGCTGGAACGCCCGCTCGGCCTCCGGGGCCCAGATCCGGAACATCCCGCGCCACATCCGCTTCGGGTCGACGGCGCTGTCGAGGACGAACCGGTCGGCGCGCCGGGGGAACATCTGCGTGTAGACGGCGCCGAGGGCGGTGCCGTACGACACCCCGTAGTACGAGATCTTCCGCTCGCCCAGGACCGCCCGCAGGACGTCCATGTCGCGTGCCGTGTTGCGGGTGTTGATGTGGACAAGCGTGTCCCCCGCCTTCGTACGGCACTTGTCGGCCACCGACTTGGCCCAGGCGACGTTCTTGTCGAACGTCCTCAGCGGTCGCAGCAGCGTGTTCTCCTCGGGGCTGAGCCCGCACTGGACGGGTGTGCTCCGGCCGACTCCGCGCGGGTCGAACCCGATGAGGTCGTACCGGTCCTTCACCTGCTGGGGCAGCTGGGCGTCCAGCTCGAGCGGCATCTCGAGACCGGGGCCGCCCGGGCCGCCCGGGTTCGAGAGCAGCACGCCGTGGCGTTTGCCGGGGGCGCTGGTCTTGAGCCGGGATATCGCGATGTCGATCTTCTTGCCGCCGGGGTGCCGGTAGTCCAGCGGAACCTTCAGCGTCGCGCACCGCAGGGCGGCGGGAGTATCGGCACCGCACCGCTTCCAGACCGGCTTCTGCTGGGTGTACGGGCGCAGCGCATCCGCTGAGGCCACGTCAGGTGACGAGCGTGTCAAGGGACTTGCTGTGGCGGAGGTAGCGGCAAGGCCAGGAGCCAGAGCCGCCATCACGCTCACCGCGAGCAGCGGGACGAGCGGGCGTCTTTGCATGTGGACGGTCCTTCCGATCGGCATCAACGGGCAAGAAGGATCATTCCTTGCCGAGCGGGCCGTGCGACTCATCCCACGAGCCGGAGTTTCTCCAACTCACGTGTCATACACAGGAGTTGGGCGTACTCCCGTGGGAGGAGCCGACACACGGTGACCCCGGACCGGGGTCCGGGTGCACCTTCGCGCCAGTCACCCCCGTGGTGCGACGACTCAGAACTCGTCGGCGCCGTTGCGCAGTTCGGGCGTCCAGTAGCCGGTCTTCGCGACCGCGTCGTCAACCGCGATGCCGCCCTTGGGCGCGGTGACGGCCTTGCTGCCCTCGGCGGGGCCGTCGGCGGCGAAGAGGTTCACGTGGAAAGAGGTGACGGCGCGATTCGTCTCGTCGACGCCGCCGTTGTTGATCCGCACGGCCGCGTAGGCCGGGGCGCCTGCGTTCAGCACGACCGGGGTGCTCGGCTTGCTCTTGGCCACGGCCGGAACGTCCTTGGCGGTCTGGATGTCGCCGAAGGCGATCAGCGGGTACTGCAGCAGCGTGCAGGCGTGGCCCGAGACGTTCGTGGCGGTGAGTGTGATGTGCGTGGTGGGTGCGCCGTCCTGCTTGGCCGCGGAGATCTTCACGTCGTCGGCGGCACAGACCGGAGCCTTGGTACCGGGCTTCTTCTTGGCGCCGGTCTGCGCGGCGGAGCCTGCTGTGTCCGAACCGGCTATGTCCGCACCGGCCGCATCCGTGCCCGCGCCTCCCTTCGTGTCCTCGCCGCCGTCGGCCGCGTCCTCCTTGCCGGAGCCGGAGCCGGAGCCGGTGCCCGTTCCGGTACCGGTGGACTGCGAGGCCGAGGCGGCTCCCTCGTCCTTCACGCCGTCGCCGCCGCCACAGGCGGTGAGCGTCAGACCGAGCGCGGCGAAGGCGGTTGCGGCGAGTACGGCAGGGCGGCGGGTGGAGGTACGCATGTGGGGGCTCCCCGGATGATGTGGTCGATGCCATGTGCAGCAACTGGTCTGCTCACAGCTTCGGTCCCCGCGCTGGCGTCCCGCTCACGTCTCACTGATGCCTCGCTGACGCTCTTCGACGCAACGCGATCACGGCCGCCGCCGCACGCCGTCCACGCCCAAAACCGCCTCCCGGAACGGCATGCTCCCAACCGCTCGAGAAGCCTCCGCGGGCAGTTGATATGCAGCTGATATGCAGCGCGGCGCCTGGCTGTTACCGCGTTCGGGTGTCTTGGCCCGCCCGGTGCAACCAGATGGCCGCCCGCCCGCTTCCTGTCCGACACAGGCATTGCCCGCCCGTCGTGAGGAAGCCGCCATGACTTCACCTGCCACCATCCTGCCGACCGTCAACTGGGACGCGGAGGCCGACTTCCTGCTGCCTCCGCCCGACCCGACGCAGCGTCTGGACATGGCGCCCCCGGCCGTGCTGACGCCCCGTGACCGGCACCGCCTGAGCCTGCACGCCACGCTCACCAGGGCCGGGATCCCTCCCCACCCCGACGACGCCAAGGCCATCGACGAGCTCAGCACACTCGACGACACGGTCGCCCTCGCGATCTGCCGTTGGCTCAGCACCCACGCCCATCCCACGACCCCGCTCACGTGACGCCACGCGGATGCTCACCGAGCACTCGCCCGCCGCGGCACTCGCAGCCGGTCAGCCTCAGCCTCTCCTCAGCCTCTGTGGAACAGGTCCTGCGGATCGACGCGCTCCCAGCGCGAGCGCGGTGCGGGCGCCCGCGGCACTTCCCGGCCCTCGGCACGCCACTCACGCACCAGCGCGTCGTAGATGGGGGATTGCGAAGGAGCTTCCCCGCCACCGGCCCTTGTCCCGGCGCGGGGCGGCCGCGGCGAAGGAACCCTGTTCCCCGCATCGCTCATGCCCGGTACAACGATCCTTTCCGCTCCCGGCAACGCCGCCCTCGCGCCGGTCGTTTCCGTCGAGAGACAGTCGAGCAATGGGCTCGCTCTTGAAACCGTGACGCTCAGGTGCCGACGTACGCCGAGAGGTGTTCGCCGGTGAGAGTGGAGCGGTCGGCGATGAGATCGGCGGGTGTGCCCTCGAAGACGATCTTGCCGCCGTCGTGGCCGGCGCCGGGGCCGAGGTCGATGATCCAGTCGGCGTGCGCCATGACCGCCTGGTGGTGCTCGATGACAATGACCGACTTGCCGGACTCGACGAGCCGGTCGAGCAGTCCGAGCAACTGCTCGACGTCGGCGAGGTGCAGTCCTGTGGTCGGCTCGTCGAGGATGTAGACGCCGCCCTTCTCTGCCATGTGGGTGGCCAGCTTGAGCCGCTGCCGCTCGCCGCCGGACAGCGTGGTGAGGGGCTGGCCGAGGCTGATGTAGCCGAGCCCGACATCGGCGAGCCGGTCGAGGATCTTGTGCGCGGTCGGCGTGTGCGCCTCGCCCGCGCCGAAGAACTGCTCGGCTTCGGTCACCGACATCGCGAGCACCTCGCTGATGTCACGGCCGCCGAAGGTGTATTCGAGGACCGACGGCTGGAACCGCTTCCCCTCGCAGTCCTCACAGATGGATTCGACGCCGGCCATCATCCCCAGGTCGGTGTAGATGACACCGGCGCCGTTGCAATTGGGGCAGGCGCCCTCGGAGTTGGCGCTGAACAGCGCCGGCTTCACGTCGTTGGCCTTGGCGAACGCCTTGCGGATCGGTTCGAGCAGTCCGGTGTACGTCGCCGGGTTGCTGCGCCGTGAACCCTTGATCGGCGACTGGTCGACCGAGACCACGCCCGCGGAGGCAGGGACGGAGCCGTGGATCAGTGAGCTCTTGCCGGAGCCGGCGACACCGGTGACGACGCACAGCACGCCCAGCGGAATGTCGACGTCGACCCCCCGCAGGTTGTGGCGGGTGGCGCCGCGGATCTCCAGCGTGCCGGTGGGCTCGCGCACCGTCTCCTTGAGCGTGGCCCGGTCGTCGAGGTGGCGGCCGGTGACGGTGTCGCTGGCCCGCAGCCCGTCGACGGTGCCCTCGAAACAGACGGCGCCACCCGCCGTACCGGCGCCGGGCCCCAGGTCGACGACGTGGTCGGCGATCGCGATGGCCTCGGGCTTGTGCTCGACGACAAGGACCGTGTTGCCCTTGTCCCGCAGCCGCAGCAGCAGGTTGTTCATCCGCTCGATGTCGTGGGGGTGCAGGCCGATGGTGGGCTCGTCGAAGACGTACGTGACGTCGGTGAGCGAGGAGCCGAGGTGGCGGATCATCTTGACGCGCTGTGCCTCGCCGCCCGACAGCGTGCCCGCAGGACGGTCGAGCGAGAGGTAGCCGAGACCGATCTCCACGAAAGAGTCGAGGGTCTGCTGCAGGGCGGTGAGCAGCGGCGCCACCGACGGTTCCTTGAGGCCGCGCACCCATTCGGCCAGGTCACGGATCTCCATCCTGCAGGCGTCGGCGATGCTGATCCGCTTGATCTTCGAGGAGCGGGCGCCCTCGGTGAGCCTGGTGCCGTCGCATTCGGGGCAGACCGTGAAGGTGACCGCACGCTCCACGAACGCGCGGATGTGCGGCTGCATCGCCTCCTTGTCCTTGGACAGGAGCGTCTTCTGGATCTTGGGGATGACCCCCTCATAGGTGAGGTTGACGCCGTTGACCTTGACCTTGAACGGCTCCCCGTAGAGGAAGTCCTGCAATTCCTTCTTGGTGTATTTGCGGATCGGCTTGTCCGGGTCGACGAGGCCGGACTGGGCATAGACCTGCACGGTCCATTGGCTGTCCGACTTCCAGCCGGGGATGGTGAACGCGCCCTCGGCGAGCGACTTCGAGTCGTCGTAGAGCTGGGTGAGATCGATGTCGGAGACCGAGCCCCGGCCCTCGCAGCGTGTGCACATGCCGCCGGTGCGGTTGAAGGTCGCCTTCTGCGCCTTGGTCTTGTTGCCGCGCTCGACGGTGATCGCGCCGCTCGCCCGGACCGACGCGGTGTTGAAGGAGTACGCGCTCGGCGGGCCGATGTGCGGCTTGCCGAGCCGGCTGAAGAGGATGCGCAGCATCGCGTTGGCGTCGGTGGCGGTGCCGACCGTGGAGCGGGGGTCGGCGCCCATCCGCTGCTGGTCGACGATGATCGCGGTCGTGAGCCCGTCGAGTACGTCGACTTCGGGGCGCGCAAGGGTCGGCATGAAGCCCTGCAGGAAGGCGCTGTAGGTTTCGTTGATCATCCGCTGCGACTCCGCGGCGATCGTGCTGAACACCAGCGAGCTCTTGCCCGAGCCGGAGACTCCGGTGAACACCGTCAGGCGGCGCTTGGGGATCTCGATGGTGACGTCCTTGAGATTGTTCACGCGCGCGCCGTGCACACGGATCAAGTCGTGACTGTCGGCGGCGTGGAGCGCAGGCGACTGCGTGTTCCTTCTCTTGGCGGGGCTCATGGTGCGTGTCTCCATCTGTCGGGCGGAGCCGCCTGCGCGGTCTCCGTCGTGCCGCCTGGCTCGATCTGATCATCGTCGAGCAGTACGTCAGGTTCTACGTCGTCGGCGTGCTTGCGGCAATGGTTCGCCGTCTGTCTGATCTACGGTGCCGAAAGTGGGGGGCGCCCGTCCGGATCAGCGCAGCTCCTGGATGCGGAGCATGTTGCCCGCGGGATCGCGGACGGCGCAGTCACGGACGCCGTAGGGCTGCTCGGTCGGCTTCTGGACAATCTCGGCGCCCTTGGCCCGCAGCCGCGCGAAGGCGCCGTCGAGGTCGGCCGTGGCCAGGAGGATGCCCGCGTAGGTGCCCTTGGCCATCATCTCGGCGATGGTGCGGCGCTCGGGATCGGTGATGCCCGGGTCGGTGGCAGGCGGCTGCAGGACGATGGATGTGCCGGGCTGGTCGGTGGGGCCGACGGTGATCCAGCGCATCCCGTCGTACCCGACGTCGTGGCGGATCTCGAAGCCGAGGGCGTCGCGGTAGAAGGCCAGGGAGGCGTCCGGGTCGTTGTGCGGGAGGAAGCTCGCGTGAATGGTGACGTCCATGGCCATCACGCTAGATCTGGCTCAGGGGCGGCGCTTCTCGATTCCTGACCGGTTCGGTCCGCGCGGTGCGGTGCTCCCGGGAAATGCCTCGGGGGCGGCACCACAAGGTGCCGCCCCCGATCGCCGCGCCCGCCGTCAGGACTGGGGGCGGCTGCCGTGGTTCGCGCCGTTCTTGCGGCGGGCCTTCTTCTTGCGACGTCGCTTCGAGGACATGGATACCTCCGTGGTTCCCGTGGTGCTTCCCGGGCTCGAGCCCAGGCGATCACGCCGCTCCTACCCAGGTCGACGCCTCGTCATTACGTGGCCTACGTCACCACGCCCGGGCTCAGGCAGGGATCGCGTCGACGGTGGGGACGACGGTGCCGAACAGGTCGGTGATGGTGGTCAGGGCGGCGGTCTGGAGCGCGGCGGCGGGCAGGACGGTGCCGTCAGGGGCGGTGAGGGCGCGGGTGGCCGTGGCTTCGGCGATCACGGTGGGGCGGTAGCCGAGGTTGAAGGCGCCCTGGGCGGTGTAGTTGACGCACATGTGCGTCATGAAGCCGGCGAGCACCAGATCCTTGCCGCTGCCCGGGGCGATGCCCAGGTCGCTCAGCGTCTTCTCCAGCTCGGTGGCGTGGAAGGAGTTGGGGAACTGCTTGACCACGACCGCCTCGCCGTCCACCGGGGCGACCTCGTCGCTGATGGCCCCGATGTGGGCGCGGATGTCGTACGGGGTGTCCTCGCCGCCGTCGTTGAGGATGTGGACGACCGGGATCCCCGCGGCGCGGGCGCGCTCCAGGAGGCGGGCGCCCGCCGCGAGCGCCGTCTCGGCGCCGTCCAGGGCCATGACGCCGGTGCGGTAGGTGTTCTGGAAGTCGATCATGATCAGGGCGGATTCGCTCAGCAGGGGCGGCTGGTCGTCCAGGCCGATCACGCCGCGCAGGGTCGTGGAGGGCTGGTTCGTGTGCGTGCTCATGGAGTGCCTTTCGGGTTCGTTGTTTCGCTGTTTCGTTGTTTCGTTGTTTCGTGGTGAATCACGGCATGCGGCATGGCGAAGCCGCAGGGGTCGCCGCATGCCAAAGGGGCGTTGACGGGCGGCTGTTGACGGGTGAAGAGGGTGGGTCAGGCGGTCTGGACGCGGAAGCGGCGCCGGTAGGCCGCCGGGGTGGTGGCGAGCTGCCGGTTGAACGCCCGGTGCAGCGTCTCCACCGAACCGAGACCGGCAGCGGTCGCGACCTGGTCGAGCGGACTGTCGGTGGTCTCCAGCAGACGGCGCGCCACCTCTACGCGGGCGGCTTCGACGTAATCGGCCGGGCTGGTGCCCGTCTCCTGTTTGAACACCCGGGCGAAGTGCCGCTCGCTCAGGCACATCCGGGCCGCGAGCGCCGCCGCCGACAGGTCCTCGTCGAGGTGCTCGGCGATCCACAGGCGCAGTTCGTCGATGTCGCGGCGGGCGGAGGCGGGACGACTGAGCGGCACCGAGAACTGGCTCTGACCGCCCTGCCGCTTGAGGTACATCACCAGCTGCCGGGCGACCGACAGGGCCACGTCCTCCCCCTGGTCCTCGGCCACGAGCGCCAGAGCGAGATCCAGGCAGGCGCTGATCCCGGCCCCGGTCCACAACCGGCCTCGGTCGGTGCGTACGAAGATGGGGTCCGGGTCGACCGTGATCGCCGGATGCTCGGCGGCCAGCTGGGCGGCGGTCGACCAGTGGGTGGTCGCCGTCTTCCCGTCGAGGAGTCCGGCCGCGGCCAGCACGTGCGCCCCCACGCACACCGACGCCACTCGGCGGGCCTGCGGGGCGGTCGCCTTCACCCACTCCACGACGTCCGCGTCGATACGGGCGACGGGTCCTTCCTCGGTGATGTCGACCGCTCCGGGCACCAGCAGGGTGTCCACCTGCCCGCGGACCTCCTCGAAGCCCAGATCGGCCACGAGCCGCACCCCCGCCGACGTACGGACCTCACCGGCGACCGGCCCGGCGAGGCGGACCCGGTAGTCGGCGCGGCCCGCTGTCTCCCGGTTGGCCAGCGCGAAGACCTCGGCCGGGCCGGTGACGTCGAGGAGATCGACATCGGGGAAGACCGCGATGACGACACGGTGCGGAGTGGACATGACCCCATCCTCACGTCCGCCATCGATGGCCGCAATGACGATTCCCTGTCACATACGGACATCCGGACATCCGCCCGGACGGCTTGATGGCGTCTCGGCGCGCGGCTCCACCGGCGGGGAACATTCGTCCAAGACGCTCGCCGCCGACCTCGGCAGAGTCGAGGGCACAGGCCGATGGCAGCCGAAGGGGAGCAGAGATGATGACGCGCAACACCACGACCAACGACGCAGACAACAACGACGCAGACAGCACAGAAGACGTCCGTGAGGTCGTCGCACAGCTGGTGTTCGGGAGCCTGGCCGCGCAGACCGTCCGCGCGGCCGTCCGGCTGAGGTTGGTGGAGCTGATCGGCGACAAGGAACGGTCGGCCGCCGAAGTGGCCGCCGAAGCCGGAGCGCTTCCCCAGCCCATGACGAGGCTGCTGCGCGCCCTGGCAAGCCTGGGCCTGCTGCGCGAACACACCGCGGGCTCCTTCTCGGTGACACCCGCAGGCGCCACCTTGGACCCCGGGCGGCCCGACTCGCTCACCTCGCTGGTACGGATGTTCACTGAGCCGACGATGCTGCGCGCCTGGGAGCACTTGGACGACAGTGTCAGGACCGGGGACGTCGCCTTCGACGCGATCTTCGGGAAGGACTTCTTCAGCCACCTCAAGGAATTCCCCGACCTGTCCGCGGAGTTCAACACGGCCATGAGCCAGGCCGCGAGGGCGACGGCCGCCGTCCTGCCGCGCGCCTTCGACTTCGGACGCTTCACCATGGTGACCGACGTCGGTGGCGGTGACGGCACGTTGCTGAGCGCGATACTGCGCGAACATCCGGGACTGACGGGCGTCATCCATGACACCGGGGAGGGCCTGGCCCAGGCACCGGCGTCACTGGAGCGCCAGGGGCTCACGACGCGATGCTCCCTGGTGGCCGGGGACTTCTTCCGCTCGGTTCCCGAAGGCGCCGACGTCTACCTGATGAAGAGCATCCTGCACGACTGGTCGGACGAACAGGCAGTCACCATCCTGACCCATTGCCGCGAGGTGCTGCCGCCCGCAGGACGCGTCCTGATCGTGGAGCCCGTCCTGCCCGAGGTCGTCAACTCCGAAGCCGCCGACCTCACTTACCTCACCGACCTCAACATGATGGTGAACGTGGGCGGCAGGGAGCGGACGCGGGCCGACTTCGAGGACGTGTGCCGCAGGGCAGGCCTGTCCCTCATGTCGGTGACCCCGCTGGCGCAGGCGGATCCCTTCTGCCTCATCGAGGCGACGGCCGCATGACAGACAGACAACTGCTCACAGGCTCGTGAGCAGGTCGTCGAGCGGCGCCGGTGTCTGCTCAGGGGCGAGGGCCTCCACGAGGAGGCGGCCGTAGCGGATCTTGCGGCCCTTCTTCGTGCCGAGGAAGCGCCGCAACTGCTGCTGCCGGGGGCGGGCGTGCTGTGCGGGCTGGCGCAGGAAGGTCTGCCAGGCCCGCAGGTCGCCCGCCGCCCGGACGATCTCCTCGACCCGTGCCGTGCCCAGCGCACGGATGAGCTCGTCCTCCAGGTCCGACACGCACACGAAGAAGTCCTCGCGCGGCGCCCGTGCCCGCTCCAGACCACGGTCGTAGAAGCGCTGCTCGGCCACGTCGCACAGCCCCGCCAGGCGCAGGTCGAGGCCGGGTGGCCCGAGGAGCTCGGTGTAGCGGCCGATGCTCATCGCCCCGCCCATCGACACGACGCACACCCCCTCGGCGGCCAGGTCCCGGCCGCGCCGTGCGGCCAGCGCCTCGACGGCCTCGCGGTCGCTCGGCCCTTCCACCAGCACCGCCGTCCGCACCCCCACCCGCACGGCGAGATCACTCGCCGGTCCGCCGGGCCCGCCGGCCGCCCAGCCACTGACCGCGTCCCGGAACGCCCGCATGTCCACCATGCAGGGAGTCTGCACCCTCACCGACGGCACGGCACGGAATATTCGACGGCCACGCCCGCCACGCCCGGAGCACTCACCACTCACCACTCAACACTCAGCGCTCAGCGCTCTCAGCACTCAGTCCCGGTAGGCGGCTGTCGCGGTCTGCGCGAACGAGCGGATCAGTGGATTCGTGTCGCGCTCATTCCATGCCACCACCACGCGGCTCGGAGGCATGTCGATCAACGGCACGACAGTGAGCCCGTCCGCCGTCTGTTCGTGGCCCAGGAGAGTCATGCCGACGGTGCCGTTCCAGAGAACGGCTTGCCTGCACTCCACCACGGCGCGCACGACCGGCCCCTCACGAGGTTCTCCGCCGCTCCAGAACGACTGCCAGAGGGGGTCGGTGCCCTCCGGGAAGACGAACCAGCGACGGTCAGCCAGATCGGCGAGGATCAGGCTGTCCCGGCGCGCCAGCGGATCGTCGGCGCGCAGCAGCGCACCCACCGGGTCGGCGCGCAGTTCACGTACGGTCAGGCCGGTCTCGTCGAACGGCCCCCGGGTCAGGGCGACATCGACCAGTCCGGCGCGCAGCCCGCACGTCGGGTCGGTCAGGTCGGTCTCGCGGATGCGCACCTCGACCCGCGGATGCCGGCGGCGGTAGGCGTCGGCCAGGCGCGTTACGCCCGCATCAGTGCTGTCGCCCAGGATGCCGACGGTGACGGTCGCGGCGCCTGCCGCGGCGGCCACGCGTACGCGTACCCGGTCGGCCTGGTCGAGCAGAGCGCGCGCCTCCTCGAACAACACCGCGCCCACCGCGGTGAGAGCGACCCCGACGGACGATCGGTCGAACAGCGCGGCGCCAACCTCGGTCTCCAACTGCTTGATCGCCCGGCTCAGCGGCGGCTGACTCATGTGCAGCCGGGCCGCGGCCCGGCCGAAGTGGAGTTCCTCGGCGACCGCCACGAAATAGCGCAGCGTTCGTAGCTCCATGCTGCGACGATACCCGCGCGGTATCGGCGCGACGGAACAGGTCTTGGACGGTCACGGCGCACTGGCAGTGAAATCGAGACATGACCGACGAACCCAAGACCAGTGAGCCGATGAGTACGCCGATGACAGCCCCTGCCCTTTCGGTGGTCGGTCCGGGCGACGGCGAGACGATCGTCCTCGGCACCACGCGACTGCGCGTCCTCGAGGACGGCAGCAACACCGGGCACCGCATCGGCCTCGCCGAATCCGTCCTCGCGCCGCACACGCCCGGACCGCCGCAACACCGCCACGCCCAGCATGACGAGGGTTTCTACATCGTCTCCGGATCGGTGCGGTTCACGGTCGGCGAGCAGAACTACGACGCGTCCGCGGGCACGCTGGTGATGAGCCGTTACGCCACCGAGCCTGCCACCGACTTCAGCTGACGGCCGAGGGGAATCATGAACGTCGCCTATTGGACCCTTGCCGGACTGCTGTCTCTCTTCTACCTCTACGGGGGCGGGGTGAAGCTGTTCCAGAGCCGGGAGCGGCTTCGGCCCATGATGGCCTGGGTGGACACCACCCCGATGGCGGCCGTCAGGGCCATCGGGCTGGCCGAAGTGCTCGGCGCGATCGGGCTGGTCCTCCCGCCGCTGACCGGCGTCGCCCCCTGGCTGGCCCTGGCCGCGGCCATCGGGTTCGTGGTCCTGCAGATCGGGGCGACCAGGGTTCACCTGAACCGCGGAGACCGTCGGATCGCCCTCAACATCACGCTCCTCCTCGCCGCGGCCGTGACCATCTGGCCGGCGACGACATGGCTTTGAGCCCGCTCCCCCCCAGGAGACAACCGGCGAAGGCTCATCCGCCGCCCGCGTAGTCCTGCCAGGACCAGTCCCGCACCTCCGGCAGGTCGACACCGTACTCACGCACGTAAGCGTGGTGGCGCAGCCGGATGTCCTCCATCCGCTGGCGCACCTCGACGGCGCGGACGCCCAGACCCGGCACCCGGTCGATCACGTCGATGACCAATCGGTAGCGGTCGAGGTCGTTGGCGACCACCATGTCGAAGGGCGTGGTGGTCGTGCCCCGTTCCTTGTATCCGCGGACATGCAGGTGCGGGTGGACCGCGCGCCGGTACGCGAGGCGGTGCACCAGCCACGGGTAGCCGTGGAAGCCGAAGATCACCGGCTTGTCGCGGGTGAACAGCGCGTCGAACTCCGCGTCCGGCATGCCGTGCGGATGCTCCCCCTCCGGCATGAGCCGCGCGATGTCCACCACGTTGACCACGCGCACCGCGAGGTCCGGCAGGTGGGTGCGCAGCAGGCCCGCGGCCGCAAGCACCTCCAGCGTGGGCACGTCCCCCGCGCAGGCCAGTACGACGTCCGGCTCCCGCTCGGGAGGCTCGTTCCCGGCCCAGGTCCACACCCCGGCACCCCGCGCGCAGTGCGCCCGTGCCTCGTCCAGGCTCAGCCAGTCGAAGCCGGGCTGTTTGCCGGCCACGATCACGTTCACGTAGTCGCGTGAGGCCAGGCAGTGCTCAGCGGTGGACAGCAGCGTGTTGGTGTCCGGCGGCAGGTAGACCCGCACTGCCTCCGGGCTCTTGTTGAGTACGTGCCCGATGAATCCGGGATCCTGATGCGAGAAGCCGTTGTGGTCCTGGCGCCACACATGGGAGGTCAACAGGTAGTTCAGCGAGGCGATCGGTGCTCGCCAGGGCAACTCGCGGGTGGTGCGCAGCCACTTGATGTGCTGGTTGACCATCGAGTCGACGATGTGCACGAAGGCCTCGTAGCAGGAGAACAGCCCGTGACGTCCCGTCAGGAGGTAGCCCTCGAGCCACCCCTGGCAGGTGTGCTCGGAGAGGATCTCCATCACCCGCCCGTGCCGTGAGAGGTGTTCGTCGACGTCGTGGATCTCCTCCTGCCAGGCCTTGCCGGAGGCCCCGTAGACCTCGTCGAGCCGGTTGGAGGCGGTCTCGTCCGGGCCGACGAGCCGGAAGTCGCGCCGTTCGGCGGTGTCGGCCATCACCTGCCGCAGGTAGCCGCCGAGCACCCGAGTCGGTTCGTTCAGGGTGGCGCCCGGCTTGTCCACGTCGACCGCGAACTCCTCGAGCGGCTTCAGCGGCAGTGAGCGCAGCAGCAGCCCGCCGTTCGCGTGGGGGTTGGCGCCGAGGCGCAGGGCGCCCTGCGGGGCGATGTCGACGAGCCCGGGGGCCGGGCTCCCCTCGGCGTCGAACAGTTCCTCCGGCCGGTAGGAGTGCAGCCACTCCTCCAGCTGGTGGCGGTGCTCGGCGCTCTCGCGGACGTTGGACAGCGGTACCTGGTGGGCGCGCCAGGTGCCCTCCACCGGCTTGCCGTCCACCGTCTTGGGGCCGGTCCAGCCCTTCGGCGTACGGAGCACGATCATGGGCCAGCGGGGAGCGGAGGTGTCCTTGGGGCGCTCGGCGTCTCCGTCGGCCCTGGCCTCGCGCTGGATCGCGGCGATGCGGTCGAGGCAGCGGTCGAGGGCGGCAGCGAAGTCGCGGTGGACCGTCATGGGGTCGTCGCCGGTGACGTGTACGGGCTCGTATCCGTAGCCGCGCATCAGGTCGTCGAGCTGGCTCTCGGGCAGCCGGGCCGGGATCGTCGGGTTGGCGATCTTGTAGCCGTTCAGGTGCAGGATGGGCAGAACCGCGCCGTCGTGCACCGGGTCCAGGAAGGTGTTGGAGTGCCAGGAGGCGGCCAGCGGCCCGGTCTCGGACTCTCCGTCGCCGATGACGCACACCGACAGCAGGTCAGGGTTGTCGAACGCGGCGCCATAGGCGTGCGAGAGGGAGTAGCCCAGCTCGCCGCCCTCGTGGATGGATCCGGGTGTCTCGGGGGCGACATGGCTCGGCACTCCGCCGGGGAACGAGAACTGGCGGAACAGCCTGGCCATTCCCTCTCCGTCGCGGGTGACGTCGGGGTAGGTCTCGGTGTATGTGCCGTCCAGCCAGGAGTTGGCGAGTACTGCTGGCCCGCCGTGCCCGGGGCCCCAGATGCAGACGGTGTCCAGTTGCCGCGCCTTGATGACCCGGTTGAGGTGAACGTGCACGAGGTTGAGCCCGGGTGAGGTGCCGAAGTGGCCGAGGAGGCGCGGTTTGATGTCCTCGGCCGCCAGGGGGCGCCGCAGCAGGGCGTTGTCCATCAGATAGATCTGCCCCACCGAGAGGTAGTTGGCGGCCCTCCAATACCGTTCCATCGCCTGCAGTTCGGCATCGGAGGCCGGTTCGGCGGGTGCGGGCGGGTTCACCGCGGGGTCGCCCATGGCTGCTCCTTCACAGGTTGACGGCCGGCCGGACGTCACGGCGGTGTGGACCGGCACGGCGGCGTGTGCCCTCCTCACGATATGGACGAAGGGCGCGGGGCGTCAGCGGTTGAGTGACCGGTCACGCTCAACGTAACCGCGCGCCTGATCACACGCCTCCCGGAGTCGGCCGGACGCATGGCCCGGAGGGCCCTCCCGGCCCCCGAGTTATCTTGCTCGGGCGAAGGCCGTTCCTCAGAACGGTCCGGCGCCGTCTCGTCAGCCCGACAGGGCGTCACAGCAAGGAGCTGAACGTGGGGGAACAGGACGCGCAAGAGACTGCCAAGAGGCTGCGGGCGATCTGCGCCGAGCTGTCGGACCGTTTCTATGAGCGGGCTGACGTGGTGCGGACGCTGGTGGTGACGCTGCTGGCCGGACAGCACTCGTTGGTGCTCGGCCCGCCCGGAACGGCGAAGTCCGAGATGGCCCGGGAGCTCACGGGCAGGATCGAGGGGGCGTCCTACTGGGAGATACTCCTGTCGAAGTTCACCGCGCCGACGCGGATGTTCGGTCCCGTCGACGTCGCCGCGCTGGCCCGGGGCGAGTACCGCCAGGTCTACGAAGGCCGTGCCACCACCGCGCATGTCGCGTTCATCGACGAGATCTTCAAGTGCTCCACGGCGGCGCTGAACGAGACGTTGGGCTACCTCAACGAGCGGATCTACCACCCCGAGAGCGGCGGCGAGCCGATCCGCTGCCCCCTGATCGGGGCCATCACGGCGAGCAACGAACTGCCCAGCGGCGAGGATTCGGCCGCGATCTACGACCGGATCCTCGTACGGATCGAGGTCGGGTACCTGGCAGACCCCTCGAACTTCGCCGCGCTGGTCCGCTCCGCCGTCGGCCGCCCGGTGGCTCCGGAAAGGACCACCGTCGAGCTGGCCGCGTTGCAGCAGGCCGTGACCGGAGCCGTCCCGGCCGTGGATGTCCCGGACGCGATCGTGGACGCGGTGTGCACGCTGCGGGCCGCCCTGCGCCGCAAGGAACTCGTCGCCTCCGACCGCCGCTGGCGCCAGGCGGTGGGCCTGCTCCAGGCGTCCGCCTACCTCGACGACCGCCCGGCGGTCTCCGAGACCGACCTGTCGGTGCTGACCCATGTGCTGTGGGACTCCCCCGCCGAGCGCCCGACCGTCGAGCGCGAGGTGCTGCAACTGGTCAACCCCGATGCCAAGGAGGCGCTCGACCTGGCCGACGCCATCGAGGAGCTTGAGGCCCAGCTCGACGCCATGGCCGGGCAGTCCCGCGAGGCGCTGAGCGACTGGGTCATCAAGAAGGCCCACAACAAGCTCGCCATGGCGGGCAAGCGCCTGGAGAAGCTGCGCGCGGAGGCGGCGGGCGCCGGCCGCTCCACTGCCGCCATCGACCGGGTCACCGGGCGCCAGCGCGCCGTCCGTGCCCGCGTTCTCACCGAGGCCCTCGGCATGGACGCGAGCATGGTGCAGGCCCAGCTCTGAACACCGGGGGATCAGGGGGGATCAGGACCATGGCCGAGGCACCGAGCGGACTCGACGACCTGGGGAGCCGGGCCGGGAGGTGGCTGGGTCTGTCCCCTGCCGCTTCCGAGCGGCACACCACGGCCGTGATCGCTGACCGGTTCGAACGGATCGCATGGCGCGACACCTACGAGCAGTCGGCCGGACTGCGGGAGCTGGCCGAGGAGCTGAGCGAGCACCACGCCTGCGCCACCGACCTCCTGACCGACGCGTTCCTGGCCGCCTACAAGGTCGTCCCGCGGTTGCGCGAGCGCGCGGAGATGGCCCCGTCCCGGCTGGTCAACCACCAGGTCATCAGCTCGCTCGTGGAGTCACTCGACTTCGCCGAGCTGCACCGTGAGACGGCCGGCGACCCCTACGCCGCCGCCATGGCCGTGCTCGCCCAGGCAGCCGCGCTGCGCCGGCTGCTCGAGCGCTCCCGGGATGTCCAGGAACGGGCCGAGCAGGCGACGCAGGCCCGGCAGGACGCCGAAGGAGCGGCGGCCGCCGTGGGCGAGGCGCTCCAGCAGGCCGCCGACGGAGCTGACTGTTCCGATGGCGACGGCACCGTGCCTCCCCCGGCCGCCGACGCCGTCCAGCAGGCGATCGAGGCCGCCGAGACCACCGAGACCGCCGCCCGGCAGGCCGCCCAAGATGCCGCGCAAGCCCTCGCGGCGCAGGCTCCCGGTATCCGTGCCGGCGCCCGGAACGCGGCGGCGAAGGCCGCCGATGCCGTACGGCAGGAGGCCGCGCTGATGCGGGCATGGGGCGTCGGTCCCGGCGAGCTCGAGCGGATGCCGTTCGACCAGCGCGCCCGGCTCGCCGAGCGGCTGCGCACCGGCCGTCTGGCGCGGTGGGCCGAACTGATCGGCCGCTTCCGGCAGATGGCCTACGGTGAGCGCGCCCGCAAGGTGGAGAACGCCGCCGGGGAGCTGGTCGGCGTCACGCTCGGCGACGACCTCTCCCGCGTCATCCCCTCCGAGCTGGCCAACCTGGGCCTGCCCGAGCTGCGTGCCGTGTTCGCCGCGCGATACGCCGCCGGGGAACTGATGCTCTACGAAAGCCAGGGAGAGCAGGCCACGGGCAAGGGCGCGGTCATCGCGTGCGTGGACACCTCGCACTCCATGTACGTGGAGGGGCCCGGCGGAGTCACCCGGGAGGCGTGGGCCAAGGCGTGCGCCCTGGCGCTCCTCGATCAGGCCCGCCATGCCAAACGTGACTTCGTCGGCATCCTGTTCGCCGCCGCCGACAAGCTCCAGGTCTTCCGCTTCCCGGCCGACGAGGCCGCCGACATCGCGCAGGTGCTCGACTTCGCGGAGACCTTCCTCGGCGGCGGCACCAGCTACGAGCGGCCGCTGACGGCGGCCGCCGAACTGCTGGAGCAGGAGTTCGACGACGCGGCCCGTATGCGCGGCGACATCGTGATGCTCACCGACGACGAATGCGACGTCACCGAGGAATGGACGCGCGGCTGGAACGACGCCAAGCACCTGTTGGGCTTCCGGGTCTTCGGCGTGGCCATCGGCGCACCGCCCGCCGCCGAGGCGGGCTCGGTCCTGGACGCCCTGTGCGACAACCTCCGCTCCATCGAGGACCTCACGGACGTGCACGCCGCGGCCGACCTCTTCCGCGTGATCTGACGCCAGTCACGTGCGAGCGGTGCGCCCAGCTGAGCTCCCTCTAGGTGCTCTCGCTCAGTGATTCCCGCCGGTGCTGCGCGCGCGGGGCCACCACGCCCGCGCTCGCCGCGCCCACGCACGCCAGGGCCGCCCACTGCGCGATGCCCAGGTCCTCGCCCAGGACCAGTACGCCCGCAAGGCCCGCGCTCGCGGGTTCCAGACTGGTCAGGACGCTCACCGTCCGCACCGGCAGCCGCCTCAGGGCCGCCAGTTCCAGGGAGTACGGAATGACCGCCGAAAGGACGGCCAGCGCGGTCCCGAGCAGCAGGATCCGAGGGGCGAGCAGTTCGGTCCCCGCGTCCGCCACGCCCAGCGGGAGGGTCAGCACGGCCGCCCAGGTCACCGCAAGCGCCAGCGAACCGCCTCCCGCACTCCGGGATCCCGCCTTCTTGCTCAGCAGCAGATAGGCGGCCATGGACGCCCCTGCGGCCAGGGCGAGCAGCACACCGGTGAGCGACGAGCCGGCGCCGTGGGGGACATGGAAGAGGCACACCCCGCATCCGGCCAGGACGGCACAGCCCGCGTCACGCCGGCGGCGCGAACTCAGCACGGCCAGGGCGATCGGGCCGAGGAGCTGGAGTGCGCTGGCCAGCCCCAGGGGCAGCAGGAGCAGTGCGGGGTAGATCAGGTTCATCCCGGCGATGGCCGTCCCGAAGGCGAGGACCAGGGCCACATCCGTACGGCTGCGCGGCAGCGAGGGCCGATACAGGAGCAGCAGGAGCACTGCGGCCAGACCGAGGCGCACGGCCACCGCTCCCGGCGCACCGACCGCGTCGGCGAACTGCTTGCCCAGGGCCTGCCCGAACTGGAGGCTCAGCACGCTGCCGAGCATCAGCGCGGGAGCGGGAGGTTTCATCATGCGTCCAGGATCTGCACGACGAACATGCACGTCCAGCAAATGGATACGCATGAAACCGTTTAGCCTTGCCTACATGATCGACCACCGGCTGCACGTCCTTCAGGCGCTCGCCGAGCACGGCACGGTCACCGCGACCGCCGGGGCTCTGCACCTGACTCCCTCGGCCGTCTCTCAGCAACTGCGGCTGCTGGCCCGCGATCTGGGGGTGGAGCTGCTGCGTCCCGATGGGCGACGCGTACTCCTGACACCGGCGGCGCACATCGTGCTCCGGCACGCCGGCGCGCTGCGGACGCAATGGGAGGCGGCCCAGGCGGAGTTGGCCCAGCAGGGCGCGAGCACCCAGGGCACGCTGCGGATGTGCGGGGTGTCCTCGGCGCTGGCCGCGCTCGGCGCTCCGGCCGCCGTCCGGCTGCGGGAGACACACCCGCTGGTGGAGTCGCTGATCGTCGAGGAGGAGAGCTCCGAGTGCTACCGGATGCTGCTCGGGGACGAGACGGACGTGGCCCTCGTACTGCCGGGCCCCGACGCACCGCCCGTCACGGACGCCCGCTTCGAACAGACGCTGCTGCTGACCGACCGGCAGGACCTGCTGGTCCCCGAGGGACACCGGCTCGCCAGGCCCGAGGGAGTCGAACTCGCGGAAGCCGCCGGGCAGTCGTGGATCGTGAAGAGGCCGAACAACGACACCTACCCGCTGGTGATGGCGGCGTGCACGGCGGCCGGCTTCACTCCCCGCATCACCCATCAGGTCAAGGAGTGGTACGCGGTCTCCTCACTCGTCGCCGAAGGGTTCGGCGTCTGCCTCATGCCGAGGATCGTGCCACTGCCCCAACTCGCGGTCACGCGCGTCCCGCTGCGGGGAACGCCGGTGCCCGTACGCCGGTTCCTGACCGCCGTACGGCGCGGCAGCGCGGCACACCCTCTGGTGGCGGCCGCGCTGCACGCTCTGCGCGAGGCGGCCTCGGCCCACGCAGCGGCGCCGGAGTCCTGAGCCACCCCGGCCGCGATCCGGCCAACTCCCGACGAACATCGCCCCACCACCGATTGACCTGCTCCGGCATGGGCACACAGGGCAAAGCGAAGGTCGCACCGCAAGCTCTGGAAAGGATTCTCATGCTGCTCGCACACCCCGCGGTCCTGCGGGACCTGGTGGAACGCTACAAGGCCCTGGCCGTACTGCGGGCCGACCAGGGAAGCGCCACAAGCCGTCAGGAGTACGAGGACGTCGCGTACAGCCTGTGCCTGGCCACCGGAACCAGCGACGTCGACGCCGCCGTAGTGGCCGCGAGCCACCATCTGCCCGGCGCCCGCCCCTCGGACGACTCACTGCTGGACGACTCACCGCCGGACGACTCACCGCTGGACGACTCACCGCTGTCGGGTGAAGCCCTCCGGTGACCCGCCCGCCGGGCCCGCGCTCCGCGCCGAGGAGGCCGTCGATCGGCCGCACCCCAATGCGGCCGATCGACGAAGCCAAGCGTCCGAGGCCGTTCCGACGCTTCGCACCCCGCGTCACGGGTGCCCCATCTGTTGCTCGGCATGCACCCGCGTCCGGTGAACGATGTCAGCGGCCGAGAGCCTGCTTGAGTTCCTTCTTGTTCATGGACGAGCGGCCCTCGACGTTCTTCTTCTTGGCCTCCGCGTACAGTTGATCCTTCGTCGGGCCCTGCGCGCCGCTGTGCGAGCGCTGCCCACCTCGCTCGGACGCCGACTTCTTGTCCTGCGTGGACGTCTTGCTGGCCGTCTTCGACTCTCCCGAACGTGCCCGTTCCTTGTTGACCGTCCGGGCGGCGATCTCCTTCGCGCGCTTGGTCGAGGCCCCGCGGTCCTCGGCGCTGTCCTTGACGTGTTCGTACTGGCGTTCACGCTTCTTGCTCGATCCAGCAGGCATGTGATGCCCCTTCCTCAACCGTGTTCCTCAACCGTGGTCCGGTCGCGGCGATTGGTTCTCATGATTCGTGGTGGCGGTGCGGTCCGCACATCGGCGAGCCGGGCCACGGGCCACCTGGCGGTGCGTGCGATCAGGTACCCCACAAGCGCCGGGTGATACATCGTCGACCTGGTGGTTGTTTCCCCTCGGAGTCGAGGGGCAGGCGGACTTCGTGCTTCGGACCGGAGGCGCATGCGCGGGGAGCGGTATGCCCACTCCCGCCGGATGCCCGGCTCCGGGCCGTCCCGTTTCTCGCGGTCACTTGCTGGCCCACCGCTGAGGAGCGATTTCTGATGCTCACCGATCTCACCGCACCCTCTTCCCGCCGCCGTACGGGCAGCCGGCACCTCCACGAGGACGCTCCCGACACCAAGGCGGCTGCCGAACACCTCGCCGCACTCGAAGGCGGACCCGAGTACGACCTGCTGTGCGAGGAGATCGTGACGGCATGGCTGCCCATGGCGCACCGGCTGGCCGGCAGGTTCCGCAACAAGGGCGAGACCCTCGACGATCTACGACAGGTCGCCGCGATGGGCCTGATCAAGGCGGTCAACCGCTACGAGCCCGAGCGCGGGCCCTTTGAGAGCTATGCGGTGCCCACCATCACCGGCGAGCTGCGGCGGCACTTCCGCGATCGCATGTGGGACGTACGGGTGCCCCGGCGCGTCCAGGAGCTGCGCAACAAGGTCCGGGTCGCGCGCCGCGAACTCCTGGACCAGCCGGGGAGCGCCGCCGAGCCCGGCATCGCGGACATCGCCGAGCAGGCCGGTCTGACCGAGGACGAGGTCCGTGACGGGTGGGAGGCCATGACGAGCTACAGCGCCCTGTCGCTGGACGCCGAGATCTCCTCCGACCCCGATGGATTCAGCCTGGCCGACACCCTCGGGGCACCCGACCCCGCGTACGACTTCATCACCGACCGCGAGGCCGCCAAGGCAGGTCTGCGGCGGCTGCCGGAGCGTGAACGGACCATCTTGTACCTGCGCTTCTTCGAGGACATGACGCAGAGCAGGATCGCGGAGGAGCTCGGCATCTCGCAGATGCACGTCTCCCGCCTCATCACCACCAGCTGTGCCCGTGTGCGCTCGGAGGCCGTTCGCGCAGACGTCGGCGCCGGGCACGCTCAGGCGGCGTGACGACGGGGCGAGTGCGCTTGCCGCGCACGGCGATTGATCTGCCCCTGGGGCGCCAGGGCCGCCCCAGGGGCTCTGCGGCGGCGGCCGGACACACTCTCCTTACCGCCGAGTAGTATCGCGAGCCACCCTGCCTTGTGATGCCGAGCCGTGAGGAGACCTCGTGTCTGCCCATCCCCCTCGTCCGCCTCTTGCCTCGCCTGCCCGCCCGCACCCCGGCCAAGGAGCACAGCGATGACGCGGATCCAAGTCGGCTCCCTCGTCGAGGACTTCACGCTGCCCGACGAGACGGACACGCCCACGACCCTCTCCTCGCTCCTGTCCGAGGGCCCGGTGGTGGTGTTCTTCTACCCGGCGGCGATGACGCCCGGCTGCACCGCCCAGGCATGTCACTTCAGGGACCTGGCGGCCGAGTTCGCGGCGGTGGGTGCCAGGCCGGTGGGGATCAGCTCGGACGCCGTCGAGCGGCAGCGCGAATTCGCGGGGCTGCACACGTTCGGCTTCCCGCTGCTGTCCGACCCCGACGGCGTGGTGCGCGGGCGGTTCGGCGTGGCACGCGGCTTCGGCCCCCTGCCGACCAAGCGGGCCACGTTCGTCATCGGACCCGACCGGCGCGTTCTCGAGGTGGTGCGCAGCGAGTTCCGGATGGGCGCCCACGCGGATCGTGCCCTGGCGACGCTACGGTCCGCCGCGGGCTAGCGCAGGCGAAGGGGCCGGGCCGGGCCCGGCCCCTGACCCAGCCCGTTCCCCGAGCCTGCTGCCTGCTGCCTGCTGCCTGCGGTCACGGCACCGATCACCTATGAGCGGGCTGTGCCGGGCGGGTTTCTGTCACCATGTTCTCGACTGCACTCCCTGGTGCGGCGCGGACCCGAGCGTGCACCGAAGTCTGCTGCCGATACAAGCAGGCCCGCTCGAACGGATCATCGACCCGACTCGGTCAGTATGCGACGCGTCCAACAGGGTAGGTGAGCGCAGACAACGGGGATGAAGGTGGAGAGGGCATGGAGCCAGCCGGCAGTGACGGCGAGGGGCCGTCGGAATCTCACGCCATCCGCGTCACCGTCCCTCTGAACGGCGGGGACTCCTCCATAGCCGAGGCACGACACCTCGCGATCGACTTCCTCACCCGCGCCCAGGCCGACCAGAACGTGGCCGTCTCCGCCCGCGCGATGGACCTCACTCAGCTGGTGGTCAGCGAGCTGGTCACCAACGCCCGCAAGTACGCCCCCGGGCCCACGCTGATGGAGCTGTGCATCATGGACGCCACGGTGGTGGTGACCGTGCACGACAGCGTCCCCACCCGGCCCGTCGCCCGTTCCGAGGACCCGCACAGAATCGGTGGGCACGGCCTGGAGATCGTCATGGCCGTCGCCCAGACTTTCCAGGTCCACATCGAACCGGCCGGCAAGCGCGTCACCGCCCGCATCGCCCTGGCCGGCGAACCAGCCGGCACCCCCGGAGCCTAGCCCGCACGAGTGACACACGCGGGGGCCGGGTACACGAGGCACCTCGTGGGCCAGTGCGCACGCTACGTATCTGACAAAGGCGCTCACTGCACTGAGCCCGTCTGCCCCGGTCGAGAACCCCGGTCGAGAAGGAGCCCCCCATGACGGACAAGGCAACGGCAACGGACGTCGTCGAGCTGATCCTCGACGACCACCGGCGGATGGAGGAACTGTTCCATCAGATGCGCAGCATCGAGGCCGAACGAGCCGATGCCCTGCGGGAGTTCGCCGACCTGCTCATCGCGCACGCGCTCGCGGAGGAGGCCGAGGTCTACCCCGCGCTCAAACGCTACCGGGACATCGACAACGCCGAGGTCGAACACGGCGCCGAGGAGCACGAGGAGGGCAACCAGGCGCTGCTGGCCCTCCTGGAGGTGAACGAGGTCGGCTCCGACGACTGGGACGAGAAGCTGGAGAACCTCGCCGAGGCGGTGTCCCACCACACCGATGAGGAGGAGCGGACGATCCTCAACGGCGCACGCGGGAACGTGGCCATGGAGCGCCGCGAGGAACTGGGCACCGCCTTCACCAAGGAACGCGCCAAGCACCTCGAGGCGGGTTGCGGAAGCATCGAGAATGTCCGCCGCCTCGTGAAGGCCTGATCGGGGCCACACCCCCCAAGGGCGTGACCCCAACTGGCCTGAACTGACCTGAACTGGCCTACAGGGGCGCCTACTTCATCCAGTGGACAACATCACGCCGGGTCGATGCGGGAGACGCTGCCGCCTATGTCGAGCACGTACAGGTCCCCCTTGCCTCCCTGCGCGAACGCGACGACCTCGCCGCCGTTGACCCCGAGGTCGCTCACACCGGTCACCTTGCCGTTCTCCATCTGCAGAGCGCGGACGGTGCCGTCGCAGTAGTCGCTGAACACGTACTGACCCTTGAGATCCGGGATGGCCTTGCCCCGATAGACGTATCCGCCGGTCACCGAGCAGCTAAGACCGTTGCGGTCGTACTCGTGGACCGGCGGGACGTGGTTCGCGGGCTCCGTGCCGCCTCGGAACGGATGGCTGCCCTCCATCTGGGACCAGCCGTAGTTCTCGCCGCCCTCGCTGCTCGCCGGGGCCCAGTCGATCTCCTCCCACGCGCTCTGGCCGACGTCACCGATCAGCAGGTCGCCCGTGCCCGCGTCGAAGGAGAACCGCCACGGGTTGCGCAGCCCGTACGCCCAGATCTCGTCCTTCGCGTTCGGGTCGTCCACGAAGGGGTTGTCCGACGGGATCGCGTACGGCTTTCCGCCGCGCGGGTCGATCCGCAGCAGCTTGCCGAGCAGCGTGTCGAGGTTCTGCCCGTTGCCGTGCGGATCACCGCCCGCGCCGCCGTCGCCGAACGCGATGTAGAGGTAGCCGTCCGGGCCGAACGTGATGTCGCCGCCGTTGTGGTTCGCGTAGGGCTGCGTCTGGGTGAGGACGGTGCGCCGCGTGTCGGGCCGGATCTTGCCGTGCC
The DNA here is from genome assembly GCF_039533825.1 of Streptomyces rectiviolaceus. Taxonomy (NCBI): domain Bacteria; kingdom Bacillati; phylum Actinomycetota; class Actinomycetes; order Kitasatosporales; family Streptomycetaceae; genus Streptomyces; species Streptomyces rectiviolaceus. The sequence goes on along the minus strand of NZ_BAAAUG010000022.1, from coordinate 158,491 downwards.
GCACGGCGAACTCGTCCACGGTGCTTGTGCCTTCGAGGTTCGTGTACGAGATGTAGAAGTGCGCGAACTTCTTGTCGAACGCGATGCCCAGCAGCCCGCGTTCGCCGTCGGTGGTGGTCTCCTTGGATATGTCGAGCACGGGCTTGCCGAGCCCCTGATGGCCCAACGCCCTTACGGTGCCTGCACGTTCGGCTATCCAGACCGTGCCGCCTGGACCGGCGGTGCCCGCGGTTGGATTCTGGGCCGTGGCCACCTTCGTGAGTGCGACCTTCGGGGCCTGACGTGGGGCGGCGGGCTCGTCGGCGAACGCCGTGGTCAAGGCGAGGGAAGCGACGAGGCAGATGGTGGCGATGATCGCCGAGCTTCTGGTGCCAACTTTCACCGTGATCCTCCTGGAGGCGGCGAATGGGGAGGTCACCCGGCTGCTTGGGGCAGAGTTAGGTGGGCGTCGCCCGCGCCGGCACGCAACCTGGGTGGGGGGATGGTGTGCAACTGGCTGCGCATGAGGATACTGGGACATGGATGGCTGGTATAGACCAAGAGCCCATCCATATACCGCCGTTCAACCTTCGTCGCGTTCCCCGACGCGAGAGCCGCATCGCCCACGGCCGACCGGGCGGGCGCGCCGGCTCACTCCGTCAGCGCGCCGCGGTGATCCTGATCCCGGCCACTGTGCCGTCGCCCCACAGAGTCAGCGCGCCCGGACCTTCATGACGTACGCAGTCGAGACGACCGAGCGCGGTCTCCGGTCCGCCCGGTCCGCCCGATCCGCCCGATCCGCCGCCCGGTCCGTCCGGTCCGCCCGATCCGCCCGATCCGCCGCCCGGTCCGGCCGCGCCGCCGACTGCGATCCCCTCGGTGAGGGCCATGACGAGCAGGGTCTCGCCCGCGGCACACGCCAACTCCGCCCCCTGCGCGGCGGCGACGGTGACCATCCGCACTTCTGCCTTCGCCCGGCCCCTGCGGGTCATCACATTCATGTCCCGCACCGCGCCCGCCTCCAGCCGACAGTCCGTCGCCGCGTCGCCGGAGAAGGCGAAGGGGCTCAACGGCCCGACCGGGTGCGGGGTCCCGTCCACGGTCAACACCATGCCTTCGCCCTCGACCAGGGTGATCACGCGGTCGATGCCGGGAAAGGAGGAGAAGGAGCCTCCCGCGTCCACGTCCGCGACACTCACCCGCCAGTCGAAGCCGGGCGCGGGCTCCGCCGAGGAGTCCGCCGAGGAGTCCGCCGATGCCAGGGGCGCCTGCACGGCTCCGGACGCGACCTCCCGGGTCATACCGCCGCCGTTCTTCCACGGCATGCTGCGGTATTCGCTCCAGCGCAGAACATCTCCGCCCATCCGACGCCGCCTCCTTCTCCCACGTGATCACCGAGTCCGGTGCCAGCCTACGTGCCGACCAGGAGCGGCCTGCCTGAACCTCCGGGCTGGCTCTGCCCCGCCGGTACTTCCCTGGGAGTACGCCACGAACCGACAGCCGTACGACGCGCGATGAAGGCGGCCCGGGAGATGGTGAGGCCAGAGCAGCGCCTGCTCGCTACGCCCCTCCGAACAATCCGACAAGGAGACACCCAGTGCTTCCCACGTCTCTCACGCGTTTAACGGAGCAGTCCGCTCCGAATGTCCGTCGGGTCGAGACGGCGGGCCCGTACGTCCTCTCCCTCTTCCGCATTGTCGTCGGACTGCTCCTCGCCTGCCACGGTTTCGGTGCGCTCTTCGGCCTGATCGGCCCGGCTGCCGGGCCACAGGCCGAGACCGTCGACTTCGGTTCCTGGCCTCTCTGGTACGCCGCTGTCATCGAGCTCGTGGGCGGCACGCTGGTGATGCTCGGCCTGGGGTCACGTACGGCGGCCCTGCTCTGTTCCGGGGAAATGGCGTACGCGTACTTCGACACCCACGCGTCCCAGGGCCTGCTGCCCCTGGACAACGGCGGTGAAATCGCCGCGTTCTACGCCTGGGCGTTCTTGCTGCTCGTCTTCACCGGACCGGGCGCGCTGTCCCTGGACCGTCTCTTCCGCGCGTGGCGGCGCACATCCTGAACGCTCACTGCCACGTCAACACCCCATACGTACAGTGCGGGTCCCGAACTCATCCTGCCCGGCGAGACGTTCACAGTCACCGTCGTGAAGGTCCGAGCGGGCCCGAGGGCGTGGGTGCACCCCGGCACGCCCCCCGACGCACGAGGTAGGGCCACCCGAAGGCGGCCCTACCCACGACGTTTCCGTGTCGGGACGTGCGTCCCTATCCGACGCGCTCGATCCGCGCATTGCGGATCAGGAACTTCCCCGCCTCGCGCACCTCCTCGAACGCCGCGTTGTTGAGCAGCACACAGCTGCCCGACGTCGAAGTGACCTCCACCGTGGTGGACTTGGAGTTGTCCAGGTTCGTCACCGTCAACTGCGTACCGACGGGGAAGTCCTTGCTGGACGCGGCCGGCGCACCGCCCTCGCCGGACACCGTGACGGTGGAACCGGCGCAGACGACCTCGCCCTCAGCCCCCGCATCCCCGGCGTCACCGGCGTCCCCGGGCGGGGCCGTGGCTGTGGCATCGCCACCCGGCTCCTCCGCCGGCGGCTGAGCGGCGTCCCCACCGGCACCTGCTCCTTCCCCGGCCCCGGCATCCGCGCCCGCGCCAGCATCCTCACCCGCAACCGCACCCGCCCCGGCATCCGCACCCTCACCCGCGTCGCAGTCCGAGGCCGCCTGTTTCCGCCTGATCTCCTCGATCACCGCTTCCCGATTGGCGATCCGCGCCGCGGACTGCGCATCGGGGTTCGCTCGCTGACCTGCGATGAACTCCTCGTTGTTGCTCAACGCGGTGGCCAGCCCGTCACACGCGACCGAGGCCTGGCTCGTACCAGTCATCACCACCGCGGTTCCCGCCACCAGCGCGGCGGCGCCCACCATGAGGGCCACCTTTTTCTTACGGCTGAGGGTCTTCTTGCGCGACACGTGCGACTCCTGTCCCCGGCGGTGTACGCCACCGCTGGATGGGTTTCCGTGTGCCGTCACGTACGCGCAGCAAGCCCGTTCGTCTCAACCGCCCCACCAACAACTTGCGTATCAGGGAGGCGAAGACACGTCGCCGGCGACCGAAGCCGCGTAGCTCGTACTCGCGACATGCCTGTAAGGCAGGGTGACCCACGACCAGAGCGAAGTACCGTGATCGCATGGAACAACGCATCACTCTGGTCACTCTAGGAGTCTCCGATCTCGCTCGCTCCAAGGGCTTTTACGAGGCCCTTGGCTGGCGTGGGCAAGAAGTCGAGGAGACCGTGTTCTTCCAGGCGGGCGGGCTGGGGCTTGTCCTGTGGGGTCGCGACAAACTTGCGGAGGACTGCGGCCTGGAGCCCGGGCAAGCGGTCGGTTTCGGCGGGATCGCCCTGGCACACAATGTCCGCTCCGAGGCTGAGGTCGACGCTCTGCTCGCGGCAGTGGAAGAGGCCGGCGGGACCATCACGAAGCCCGCGGCCGTCAACGCCATCGGGTTCTACTCCAGTGCCTTCGTCGATCCGGACGGCCACGCTTGGGAGGTGGCACACAACCCCGGATTCCCCCTCGCCGAGGACGGCTCGATCACTCTTCCCGATTTCGGCAGCCTCTAGGGCAGAGCGGAAGACGCCTTCTGGTGGGGCCAGTTGGACGTGGCGCCTGACTGTCCAACATGCTGTGCGAGTGTTCCAACGTACACGGCGAGCCTGGCAGAACTGGTCGGCCGCACCGGCCCCGGATGTGGCGGCGTGGGTGAACGACTTCTACCGCACGCTCCCGGCGGGGGCCAGAACATCCGCCCCGGATGTCGCTCGCGAGTACGGACGGGCCCTCTATCGCCGGTACGACTCCTTCCTGCGTGGGAAGAGCGTTTCCACACGTCCCTACTACGTAGGTCTGTCCTCCCGGATGCCGGACTTCACGCACCTCACCAAGCGCGTGGCGCTGGTCGCGGACACGATGCTGCTCTCCGAGCACGGCAGCGGCCCGGTCCACGCACTCGGCGAGGACGTAGACATGCCGCTGCTTTCCGCGGATCCCAACGGGGCTTCCGACAGCGCACTCCTTCGGTGGCGGTACGGGATAGTGACCGAGGACCTCGCCGGGCTGGGCCGGTGGCTCCTGGATGCCGAGCCTCTGCTGCGCAGCGGGCTGGTCTGGTACGGGCCTGCCTACACGCAGGGAAGCTCAGGAATGCAGATGGGGACGGTGCGGGAAAGCCTGCTGGAGTCCGGTCCGCTTCCCTCGTTCCAAGACCGGTCCATCGACTTCGTGGTCGAGCACGGCCGGGCTGTCGACGTGTCTCGGACCAAGCCTCTGGCCAGCCGGGTGGTCCGGCCGGTGCTGGAGATCGACCTGCCCTTCATCGACGGGCTCAGCCTCCACGACTTCGCGCAGGCCACCAGCGAGGAGTTCGACTCCTACACCCACTACCGAGACTTCATGCGCGCCCGGCTCCTCGAACTCGACGACGCGCTCGAAGCAGTCGACTCCCAGGTGGCCCTCGAACGGATCGCGCTGTCCATCCGCGACGAGATGCACGCCGCCGTCGCTGAGATGAGCAGCGCGACCCGCACCCGCGCCTTCACCCGCAGCGGTGCCGTCCTGGGGACGACGAGCGCGGTCCTCGCCGCGGTCCGCCCGGACGCGTTGCAGGGCGCCCTCTCCTTCAGCGCGACACTCGCGGCGGGCGCAACCGGCCTGTGGCCGACCATCCAGGCGTTCGCCGACAACAAGCCCAGACACGCACAAGGCAAGTGGCACTACGTATGGGTCCTGCAGAAGAGGACCGCCCGCCGACGCCGCGCGTGATCGCCCGCGCGGCCGTCGCGTAGTACCGCTCGGTCCCCCCCCCCGCACCTTCCGCCCACCCACTCGGCGATCTGCGTGATCGTCGCGGGCTCGAAGCGGAGCACGGCCATGATCCGGTGACGCGAAGACTGGAAACGGCGCGCTCAGGGTCCAACGGCAAGGTCGTCGGAGTGCCCGGCGTCGAGCCGCGGCCACTGGGCGATGGGGCGTCCGCCCGGCTCCTCCGACACTGGCGGCCATGCGGGTGGGCCGCTGTCGGTCCTCATGGAGCAGTGTTGTGGCCAGCCGGAGGGTGAGTCCTCCCACGCCTCCTGGCGTCCGTAGACGGCGAGGTCCATGAGCGCGTAGCTGTAGTCCATCGCCTCCACACCGCGGCGGTTCGTCCAGTAGGTCTCGAAGACGCGGTCGCCGTCCCGTAGGTAGCACACGAGGTGGAACAACCCGATCTCCCGACCGACGAGGAGCGCGTCGAGGGAGGGCTGCGCCGAGTACCACGGCAAGGTCCATCCCATGAAGTCGCGGTAGCGGAGACTCTCGTCGTACGACACCTGTGGGTCGGCGGGCCCGAACGCGGTGTTGCGGCCCTGGCTGAAGACTGCGTAGGTGATGTCACGGGAGTGCAGGTAGGACAGTTCGGCGACCTGGCTGAGAAACAACGTGCAGCCTTCGCACTGCTCGGGCGCGGGCCGGGTGGGCCACCACATGAAGTAGTAGGCCACGAGCTGCCGACGGCCCTCGAACGCGTCGAGCAGGGTGAGCGGCCCGTTTGGCCCGATCAACTCGAGGTCCGGATCAACCTCGACCATGGGAAGGCGCCGACGGGCCGCGGCGATCGCGTCGCCTTCCCGGGTGTGAGCCTTCTCCCGGGCCCGCAGATTGTCGAGTTCGGCCTGGAAGGTGGCCCGGTCGACGGCCGCCGGCTTGCCGACGCTTGTTGATTCATCCTTCATGGCTTCGTTCTCTCCTTGTTCCGGTGGCAATGACTGAAGGGTCCTTTCACCTCCCGCCGAGGTCAGGTGCCTCCCCTTCGAACTCAACGATGGCCGCCGGCCCGCACGCATCGGTGCTGCAACACGGCGCGCGTGCCCCAGCCTGCGGAGAACTTGGTGTCACGCCACGGATGGTCGTCTTCTTCTGCCTGCGTGAGGACAGCGCCCGGGCGCCGGGTAAGGCTCGGAGACGCCAGTGACGTTGTGGTCGGCGATAGCCCGGCGCCTGTGACAGAACGAAGACGTCGCTGAAGATCGCCTGTAACTCGGTGTGGGATACAAATACTTCAGACCGCACGCACCGCGCTCCTTCTGGGGGAACACCGTGAAGTACACCCGCATCACTGCTCTCGCCGCCATCGGCGTCGCCGCCACCCTCTCTCTCACCGCCTGTGGCGGCGACGACTCCGGGAAGAACTCGTCCTCCAAGGGCTCCTCGTCCTCGTCTTCTTCGTCCTCGGACGGTGGCTCGAAGTCGGAGGGCGGCTCGGGCTCTGACGGCTCGAAGTCGGAGGCCGGCAACGCGAAGTCGGGCTCCGGTGAGGACACCGAGGCCACCGCCGACGCCGCCAACGGTGCGACGAAGACCGGCGGCAAGGTCACGTTCTGTAAGACGGAGGACCTGGCCATCGACGCCAGGGACGCCGCGCCCGACGAGTCATCCGGCAGGATCGACATCACCATGATCAACCGGGGTTCGACCACCTGCTCGGCGACGGGCTTCGCGGGCGTCGACATCAAGGACGTCGACAACACCTCGAACCCCATCGAGCGCGGCCAGGCCCAGCCGCGTATCACCACCCTGAAGCCCGGCGACGCCGCTGTCTTCAACCTCTCCTACGACATCGACAACACCGGCGACAGCCTCGCGCACCCGACCGACATCCAGGTGACGCCCCCGAACGAGACCCACACCGTGGACCTGAAGTGGCCCGCGGCCGCGGGGCAGATCAAGGGCGCCTACACCGACGTTCAGGTCTACCCCACGCACACGACCAAGTAGGACCCGTGCGCGCGGCCAGCCCCGGTGGCCAACCGCCTCAGACCATGGCGAGTTCCGCCCACACGGTCTTACCGGCCGGCACGCGCACGACCCCCCGGCCCATGCCCGGTCGCCGCTGCACGATGAACATCCCATGGCCTCCGGATCGGCCCGCCCAGTGCCGGGTGGTGGTCGGGGCGGGCGGCTCCCCGGTCGGAGACCTCGATGCGAAGCAGCCTCTTGTCGTCCCAGATGACCCGGAGTTCATCCCTGCCCCCGGCACACGGCGAAACCTCCAGCGTCCGAGGTACGCGGACGGGCTGCGTCCGGGGCGGACCAGCAAGAAGCTCGGCGTCGCCGTCTGACCGACCAGCTCACCTCTGGCGTGGCTCGCAGGACTCGTCCAGCCGCGCGATCAGGCGCTGCGCCTCCTTGATGAGGAGTTCACCGCTGGGCGTCAGCTGGCCGCTTGCGGTGATTGAGCACGGCGAACCCGGCGGCCTCCGCATCCCCGTCAGCCACTTGGCAGCGACCCTGCCAACGCCCGCCCCGCCAAGACTATTCGGTGAAGACTCACGCCCACTCACTCCCAGCACCGATCCAGCACGGTCGGGTCCATCCAGCACGTCACGCCGCGGGGTCGTACCCGCTGGTCTGTACCGCTGCCACCACCGGGGCCAGAACCGGACCGGGGCGCATGGCCTTGTGCGGCGCGTACTTGGGCGTTCCGTCTGCCTTTACGAGACCGGCACGCTTGAGCGCCGTCACTGCCCAGTGAGAACAGTCAGCGCACAGCTCGTATTCATGCGGCTTCTGCCGCGGTCGCGCCCTCCTGTGATGGTGTCGGGGCCACCTGGCGCTTCCGCCTTCGCAGGAATGCGATCAGGAGCAATACGGCCGCGATACCGAGCAGCACGAGAGGCGTTACGTCTGCGAGTAGGGTCAGCAGCAGGCCTGCGGATGCGGCCTTGTCCGCCAAGTCCTTCTGGCTTTCCGGAGTGATCGAGAAGGCGAAGGCGGACAGCGGGAGCAGCGCAGTCTCCTTACCGCCCGCGGCAGTGGTGGCCACCACCTTCCGGTCCACCGACTGATCGATGGCGATCCCGGTCTGCTGATCGACGTAGGCGACGAGTGTCGATTCGCCCCGGTAGGCCAGCGGTACAGGGTCCGGCAGCGCCTTGGCGTCGATCCCGGGCGCGAGGCTTGTGACCAGGTTCTTCGGCAGTGCGGGCGGCAGCGGCTTGAGCACCGCTGGGTCCTTCACCGGAGCCGCGACCGTGATCTTGTAGACGTTCACTGCACGGCCCTTCCGTTCGGCGGTGCCGGTGTAGCGGACGGGCACGATCGACTGGGTCGTCGAGTCGTAGTACGTGTAGGAGTTGTTTTGTTCGGCATCTGGCGGGAACGCCGAACTGAGCGCGCCCTGCGAAGGTTCGACAGCGGCAGACGTCGGCGGGGTGGTTCCCTTTCTGCTGTCCCGGTCGATGGAGTATGTCTTGGAACTGGGCAGAGACCGGTCGCCGACGTGCATGGTCAGCGCGTCCTTGAGTACGACTGTGTCGCCGTGCGTGGACGTGACGTGGACGCGCCGGTCCACGGTGATCGGGATGTCGGACTTGATCGCGTTGGCGGTGTCTCCGGACTGCAGGGCCTTGCCGTCCAGCATCGTGGCCTTGCCCGCGTAGTGCACCGTCTGGTCGGTGTCGTCGGGCAGCTTGGTTGCGTTCGGGGCGACGACGAAGCGTACGACTCCCGAAAGCGCGGCCAGGACGACGGCAGCGACGACGAGTATGAGCGATGTACGACGAACGGACACGAGTCCTTCTCTCTGTCTCGTCACATGTTCGCGGCGCCGGTCCTGATGGCTTCGCGGATACGGACGTATGTGCCGCAGCGGCAGATGTTGCGGATGCCGTCCAGGTCGGCCTCGGTGATCGACCGGCCTTCCCCGTCGACCCGGCGGACCAGGGCGACGGCGGCCATGATCTGGCCCGGCTGGCAGTAGCCGCACTGGGCCACGTCCCGCTCGAGCCAGGCCTGTTGCATCGGGTGGAGGTCCGCGCCCACGGTGGCGGGGAGGCCTTCGATGGTGGTGACCTCGTCGGTTGGGCGCAGGTCCTTCACGGGGATGGCGCAGGGATTGGCGGCCTTGCCGTTGAGATGGCTGGTGCACGCCTTGCAGACGTTGATGCCGCAGCCGTACTTCGGTCCGGTGACACCGAGGACGTCGCGCAGGACCCACAGCAGACGCTCGTCGTCCGGGACATCGACGGTGACCTGCTCACCGTTCAGTCGGAAGGTGTGTTCAGGCACGGGAACTCCCAGCTGTTTCAGCGCACATCAGCGGACGTGGTCCAGGCCGTCGGTGGGGGACGGAGGGATGGGCGGGACGGTCGATTTGGGGGTGAAGGAGAGGGTGCCGTGGTTGATCGGGAAGCTGGTCGGCATGGTCCCTGTGGCGCGGCCGTAAGCACAGGCGACCGCGGCCATCGACGCCGCGACACCCAGCTCTCCGGCCCCGCCCGGCTTGTCGGACGTGCTGGGCATGACGATGATCTGCAGCTCCGGCGGGGTGTTCCACTGGCGCGTGTAGAAGTAGTTGTCCCAACTGGCCTCGAGGAAATAGCCGTCCCGCAGATGCAGGCTCGAGGTCAGGGTCAGAGCGATGCCGTCCATGACGCAGCCCATCATCTGGGCCTCCAGACCCCGGGGGTTGACGGTGAGGCCGACATCCACGGCGAATACGGCCTTCGTGACCCGGGGGCCCGCCACGCCGTCGCGGATGGGGCGGTTCACGGTCTTTGGCCGACAGTCGATCTCCACGAGAACCGCGCTGACCGAGCTGTACTCGGAGTGGAACGCGATGCCCTGCGCAGTGCCCGCCGGCATCGGGCGTCCCCAGTCGGCGGCTTCGGCGACCTTGTCGAGTACTGCCCGCGCGCGTTCGTCGCGCAGAAAGTCGCGGCGGAAGCGGAAGGGGTCCTTGCCCATTTTCGCGGCGAGCTGATCGACGATCAGCTCGCGGGCGCAGGTGACGTCAGGAGAGTAGACATTGCGCATGCTGCCGGTGTTGAAGCTCTTGTCGGTCTCACTCAGGAGGCGACTGTTCGCACCGAAGTTGTACGGCATCGACTGCGACAGCTGGAAGAACGTCTCCGAGAACCCGATGTCGCCGACCGGCAGTTTCGCCGCCAGGGCGGTGAAGATCTCGCCGAGTCCATGACTCAGATCGGTCGCCACGCTGGTGTGCCGCTGCTTGTAGCTGAGCACGGTGTTGCCGAGATAGGCAGCCCGTACGCGCGAGGTCGCCATGGGGTGGGCCCGGCCTTGGCGGGAGTCGTCGGCCCGGTGCCACATCAGTCGTACGGGTTTGCCGAACTTCTGGGAGGCCTCCGCGGCTTCGAGTGCGGCATCGAAGAACAGCCGCCGCCCGAAAGAACCCCCGCTTTCGGTGACGTGCACAGTCACCGCACTCTGTGGAAGTCCGAGCTTGGCGGCGATGGCCTGCTTGGCGACGATGGGCGCCTTGAGGCCGGACCATATCTCCGCGCGGTCCGCACGGACATCGGCTAGGGCGCAGTTGGGTTCGAGCGCGCTGTTGCTGCGGAAGGCGAAGGTGAAGGTGGCCTCCACCGACGGCGTCAGCGGGGGTATTCCCAGGGGGAGTTCGGCGGCGCGCAGCGCTTCGCGTACGGAGGCGTCGGACTTGCCTGCCGCGCTGCCGGGTTTCCAGGACACCCGCAGTGCGCGTACGGCTTCGATGCACTGCCCGAAGGTGTTCGCTCGCACCGCGACGCCGGTGGAGATCACCGCGACATCGGTGATCCCCGGCATGGCGCGGACCTCGGCGAGATTGGCTACGGAGCCGACCTTGCCGTTGATCGTCGGCGGACGGCACACCATCGTCGGCTTGGCGTCCGGCACGTTCAGATCCATGGCGAACTGCTTGCGCCCGGTCACGGCGGCGAGCGCATCGATACGGTTGTGCGGTCGCCCGATGACGCTGAACTGTTCGCGTTCCTTGAGCTGCACGGAGACCTGTTGCGGGGTGTCGCTCGCCGCTCTCTTCGCAAGGTCGCCGATCCCGATGCTCCGGCCCCGACGAGCGGAGATGACACCGGCTTTGAAGGTGAGGTCGCCGGCCGGCGTGTTGAGTTCGGCCGCTGCCGCGTGCAGGAGCCTGTTGCGGGCGATGGCGGCGGCGACCCGGATCGGGATGTACGTCGAGATGGTGGTGTTGGAACCCCCGGTGAGCTGGTTGAACAGCAATTCCGGGCGTGCGTCGGCCAGTGTGACGCGCACTCGGTCCACCGGTACGTCCAGTTCTTCGGCGATCAGCATGGCCGTCGACGTGGTGATGCCCTGACCGACCTCGGCCCGCGGCAGCGCGAAGGACACGGTGCCGTCCGGGTGCACGCGGACTGTGATCAGGTTTGAGGTCGGAAGGGCCGCCAGGGTCATCACGTCGTTGAGGTCGACCACTTCGGTGATCTCTGGTGACGGAAGCTCGGCTCCGGCCGATTCCGGAACGTCGGCCGCGGCCTCGGGTGCCACACCGAGGTCGGCCGCGACCATCAAGGTCGGCGCGGCAAGGACGTAGCCGAGGAAGCGACGCCGGCCGAAGTCGGCTCTGCCAGGCTCCGGCCCGGGGTCGGACGGAGGGGTGGGTCGGGTCAGCGCCATGGTCGACCCCGTGCGGTGTGCGTCATCATCGTCCCATCGATCACGGCGGGTGGTTGGTGAGTGCGCGGAAGGTGCTCCTGCTCAGCCAGGCCGGTTGGTGTCAGGGATCTCGAGGTGGATGGGTTTGCCCTCGGACAGGAAGACGAGGATGAACTTCCGCAGGGCCTCTTCGATCGTCCAGGCCGCTTCTGGTACGAGCGGCAGCGGGATCACGCCCTCGCGGAACGCCACGAGCAGAGGCCAGGCGGTCGCGATCGCTGCTTCCCAGAGCGGCTCGTCGGAAAGACCGATCATGTCGCCGATCCGGTCGCCAAGGGTGTACCTGGAGAACGCGCTGACCAGGGGCCGGCTCAGGCCGCCGTCGATCTCGGCGACGATGTCGAGCAGGACCTCGGTCAGCTTGACGCCCTCGGGGGTCCGGCCGAGCACCGGGTCCAGGAGCTGTTTCGACTGGGCGTCAGCCGCGTCCCAGGTGGCGGGGATGAAGTCGTCGCGCACGCCGAGCATGTGGGCGGTCACCTGCCACACATGCAGGTAGGCCTCGGACTCGGCCGGGGAGATCCGCACCTTCCACTCACGCATCTTGCGCATGACGAATGTGGGGAGGCTGTGCCAGGTGACCAGCACATCCGCCTGGCTGATGGGGATCTTCTGCCCGCCGCTGGTCTCGGCCCAGCCAGGCGACTTGGGCAGCAGATTACGCACGGCGGCGTGGATCATGCGGGTCTTGACCGCGGTCACGATCATCTCGCCCCGCGGCTGGAACGCGTCCAAGTCACCGACGTCGTACCCGAGCTTGGCGGTCTTGGAGATGCGGTCCTTCATGTCCGCACCGCCCTTGGAGTAGTACACGGCGCGCGCCTCGCGGGGGATGGCAGTGCTCATCAGGCCGCTGCCGAGGCCGTACAGGGCGCCGACATAGATGCCCTTGGTGCGATTGAACTTGGCGGCGGTGCCGAGCTTCGCCTGGTCGGCCCAGGAGGGCAGTTGACGGGCCTTCTCCATGAACTGCCGCAGGTCTTCGGGCAGTCCGGCCGGCAGCGGCTGGTCATTGCGGGTCCAGGTGCGCAGCAGCTCGTTCACCCTTGGTACTTCACCGCGCTCGATGACCGCGCCCAGCACCTGGTCGGCTTCGTCGTCCCACACCCACTGCGGGTCGCTGGGCGCGCCCGCCCCGGCCACCGAGCCGCTGGCCGCCCAGTTCCAGGCGGAGCGTGCGCTGGCCGGCGTGGCCGAGCCGAGCGCCCCGAGCGCTCCCAGCGCCCCGCCCGCGAGCAGCATCTTGCGTCTGCTGAGTTCGTCCATGATCCCCACTCCTCTGTGCGGTCAGGCAGGTCAGCCGGGCCGGTTGGTGTCCGGTATGTCGAGGTGGATCTCGCGTCCCTTGGACAGGTAGAAGAGGATGTACTTACGGGCCGCCTCGTCGATGGTCCAGGCGATCTGCGGTACGAGCGGCAGTTTGATCAAGCCCTCGCGGAAGGCCACAAGCGGCGGCCAGGCGGTCTTGATCGCCGTCTCCCAGAACGGCTCACGGGGAATGCCGTCCCAGTCGGCGATCTGGTTGCCCACGAGGTAGCGGGCGAAGGCGTTGACGAGCGGACGGTCGACGCTGCCGGGGCTCGTCTGCTCGGCGAGCTGGCCGAGCAGGATGTCGGTGAGAAGGACGCCTTCGCGCGTCGGGCCGAGCACCGGGTCCAGGAGCTGCTTCGACTGGGATTCGGCGGCAGCCCAGGAGCCGGGGATGAAGTCGTCACGAATCCCCAGCAGGTGAGCGGTCACCTGCCACACGTGCAGATAGGCCTCGGACTGGGCGTCGGTGATCGGCACTTTCCACTCGCGCATCTTGCGCATGGCGTAGGTGGGCAGCGTGTGCCAGGTGACCAGCATGTCGGCGAGGCTGATGGGTATCTTCTGCCCGCCGCTGGTGCCGGTCCAGCCGGGCGACTGCGGCAACAGGTTGCGAACTGCCGCATGCACAAGGCGGGTCTTCACCGCTTCGACGATGCAGGTGCCCTCGGGCCGGTACGCGTCGAGGGCACCGACGGCGAAACCGAGCTTGCTGGTCTTGGCGACCCGGTCCTCCATATCGGCGCCGCCCTTGGAGTAGTACACGGCGCGCGCCTCGCGAGGGATGGCGGTGCTCAGCATGCCGCCGCCGATGCCGTTGAGGATGTTGAGGTAGAGGCCCCGGCCTTCGTTGAACTTGGCTGCGGTTTCCAGCTTCGCCTGGTCGGCCCATGCGGGCAGCTTGCGGGACTTCTCCATGAACTGCCGCAGGTCTTCGGGCAGTCCGGCCGGCAAAGGCTGATCATTGCGGGTCCAGGTGCGCAGCAGCTCGTTCACCCTTGGTACGTCGCCGCGCCTGAGAATGGCACCCAGGAGCTGGTCGGCTTCGTCGTCCCATACCCACTGTGGGTCGCTGCCCGCGCCTGACCCGGCCACCGAGCCGCTGGCCGCCCAGGTCCAGGTGGTGCGCGCACTCGCCGGCGAGGCGGCGCCGAGAACCCCGATCGTTCCCAGGGCTCCCCCGGCCAGCAGCATCTTCCGCCTGCTGAGATCGTCCATCTCGGAACTCCTCCTTGAGGTGCCTCAATGACTGATTGATACTCTGATACGGAAGTTGTAGCTATGTATCATGAGGGAAGCACAGCCCGCGCTGGAGCACCAGACTCCGGGGCCGACTTCTTCGGCTCGCGGATAATGCGGGGAACGTCCGATCCCTCCGGTCCCGGCCGCAGGCCGGAATGGCGCACCAGGAAAGGTCACCGTGGAGTCTGCGTTTCCCTTTCTGACCACGCCCAAGGACGAGGATTCCGTCCTGGAGCGTGCGTTTGTCGAGGCCGCCGATCAGGTCGACGACTCCGACGCGATGACCACGCGGGTGCTCGACGCCGCGTTCGAGCAGTTCCGCCGTATGGGAATTCGACGGTCCTCGATGGAGGACGTCGCGCGTCGTGCGGGGGTCTCCCGCGTCACGGTCTACCGCCGCTTCTCCTCCAAGGACGCACTGGTCGAGCAGGTCGTGCGGCGCGAATTCCGGCGCTACTTCGGCCAGTTCATCGTTGACGTCCAGGAGGCCGGGACGGTGGCGGACCGCGTGGTGCTCGGGTTTGTGAGCTCGTTGCGGGCGTTCCGTCGCAACCCCCTCATCGGCGGCCTGATGGAGGCCGAGCCGGATGTGGTGGTGCCGTCGATGACCAGTGACGGGGGTCGCACCCTGTCCGTCGTGCAGCAGTTCGTAGCCGGCCGGCTACGTCGTGAGCAGCAAGCGGGCCTGATCGCCGACGGTGTGGACGTGGACGTCGTGGCGGAGATGATGGTCCGGATCTCGGCATCCTTCCTGGTCATCCCCAGCCACGTCATCGATCTCGACGACGATGAGCAAATACGGGCGGTGGCGCGGCGGTTCCTGGTGCCGATGCTTGAGCCGCCGCCCGCCGCTCACTCGTAGCGTTCGTTGTTCTCGGCCTTGGCCACCAGCGAGGCCGGCGGCTCGAACCGCAGAAAGTGAGGATCACTCCTGCGATCCGGTCCCACTCGGCTTCGAGCCGCGTGACGGTCGCCTCCATGGATGCCACGTACGCCTGGTTCATCGTGTTGACCGGCTGGTCGGGGTCGTTCATGGTCAGCACGACTATCCCGTCGGGTCCCTGCTCCCAGCGGATCATGTGTTCCTCCTGCATCGGTACGGCGTTGCTTCCGGGTGGATACGGGCCGAATGCGGGCGCTATACGCGCTCGATGACGGTGGCGATGCCGATGCCGCCGCCGGCGCACAGGCTGACCACGGCACGCCGGGCGGAGCCTCGTTCGAGCTCGTCGAGTACCGTGCCGACGAGCATCGCGCCGGTGGCGCCGAGCGGGTGACCGAGCGCGATCGCACCGCCGTTGACGTTGACCTTGTCCCAGGGCAGCTGAAGGTCCTTGACGTACTTGAGCACCACCGAGGCGAACGCTTCGTTGATCTCGAACAGGTCAATGTCGTTCACTGTCAGACCGGCCAGGTCCAGGGCCTTACGGGTGGCAGGAGCAGGGCCCGTGAGCATGATGGTCGGATCGGCGCCGCTTACCGCGGCGGAAACAACGCGCGCCCGGGGCGTCAGGCCCAGCTCGGCGCCCGCCTGTTCGGAACCGACCAGGACCAGCGCCGCGCCGTCGACGATGCCCGAGGAGTTGCCCGGCGTGTGAACGTGGTCGATGCGCTCGACCCAGTGGTACTTCTGCAGCGCCGCCGCATCGAAACCGCCAAGGTCACCGATGCCCGCGAATGAGGGCTCCAGCCGGCCGAGCGTATCCAGCGAGGTTTCCGGGCGCGGGTGCTCGTCCTGCTCGAGCAGAATGACCCTGTTGCGGTCCCGGACCGGCACTACGGACTTCGCGAAGCGACCGCCGGACCAAGCCGCCGCGGCCCGCATCTGGGAGCGCAGTGCGAAGGTGTCGACGTCCTCCCGCGAGAAACCCTCGATCGTCGCGATCAGGTCGGCGCTGATGCCCTGCGGGACGAAGTACGTGTCGTACGCGGTCTCCGGGTCGGTTGCCATCGGGCCGCCGTCACTGCCCATCGGTACGCGGGACATCGACTCCACACCACCTGCGATCACGAGCTGGTCCCACCCCGAACGGACCTTCTGCGCGGCCATATTGACCGCCTCCAGGCCGGAGGCGCAGAACCGGTTGAGCTGCACACCTGCCACCTGGTCGGGCAGGCCGGCGGCCAGCGCAGCGGTCTTGGCGAGATTCATGCCCTGGTCGCCCACAGGGGAGACCACGCCGAGCAGGACGTCGTCGATGCGGTCGGTATCCAGCTCTGGATGCCGTCGGGTGAGTTCGCCGATCAGTCCCGTCATCAGGGACACCGGCTTGACGTGGTGCAGCGCACCGTTCCTGCCTCTGCCGCGTGGGGTGCGGATCGCGTCGAAGATGAAGGCCTCGGTCACTGTCCTCTGCTCTCTGTGCGCCGTAGATGTCTCCTGCCCGAGCCGTCGTTCAAGGCAGCGCATGCGGCTCGCCGGGCCGCGATGCGGCTCTCGGAGCGTCTGACGGGAAGGTAGCGCCAGTTATTGGCAGCCTGTCAATAGTGCTGTAGCGAGATTCGTGAGATCTGGCGGCCAATCGGCGTGGGGCCTTAAGTTAGGGCGGGCCGACCTCGCCATCGCTATTGACGTGACGCCAATAATCCATTCAATGTGAGGTCGCCCAGTGATTTCCGCTCGCCGAGTCCGCGTGATGACTCCGCTCGACGGTTCGCGACGAAGGGAGCCCACCGTGGTCACCGCACAGCAACTGCACGAGTCCGTAGAGGGGTTGACCATCCCCCGCCTGCTGCGCCGCAATGCCCAGGAGTTCGCCGAGCGTCCAGCCCTGACCAGCGGCATCGGGCCCGAGGCGACGACGCTGACCTGGTCTCGACTCCGCAGCGAGGTAGCCGCGTTCACGCACGGCCTGGCTTCGCTCGGGCTGCGCGAAGGCGATCGGATGCTGATCGTCATGTCCAAGCGACCGGAGCACTGGATAGCCGACCTGGCCGCCATTCACCTCGGGGTTCTGGCGTGCAGCCTCTACGACACGTTGAGCTCCGAGCTACCCAAGCTGCGCACGGTCGTCACCCTCGGCACGGACGGGTCGTCGCGGGACCGTGGACTCCGGAAACCGGCGAACTCACCCCGAAGCTGAGCCTGCGCCGCAAGGTCATCGATCAGCTGCACGCCGAGACCATCGAGTCGATGTACGAGTAGCCACCCGAGCCGCGCCAGGTACACATAAGGCCGGTGATGGCATCCAGCAGCAGGATGCCGCCGCCGGCGATCAGCACGACGACAGGCAAGGACGACTCAATGGGCGATCAGCGCCAGACCCCCCAGCGACGCAGGATGGAGCCGGACGCCCGGCGCGCCGAGATCCTCGTCGTCGCCCGCCGGCTGTTCGGAGCGAACGGCTACACCGCGGTGTCCACCTCGGACATCGCCGCCGAAGCCGGCGTCGCACGGGCGCTGATCAACCACTATTTCGGAGGGAAGCGGCAGCTCTACCTCGAAGTGGTGCGGCAGATGATGGTGGTGCCGGCCTCTGTGTCCGAGAGCCTGCCACGGACCACCCCGGAGGAACGCCTGTCGATCTGCGTCGACCGGTGGCTCGAAGTCGTGGAGCGCAACCGGGAGATGTGGCTTTCCGCGATCGGCCTGGAAGCCCTGGGCAACGATCCCGAGATCGACCGGATCATGCTCGAGGCGGACGAGATCGCGACGGACCGCATTCTCGAGGCCGCGATGATGACCGACGTCACCGAAGGACGCGTCAAGCTCCGCGCGATCATCCGCTCCCACAGCGCCATGCTCAAGGCTGCTTCCCGTGAGTGGCTGGTGCGCGGCACCCTCAGCCGCGGCGACCTGCACGTCATCCTCACTCGCACGGTGCTCCACCTGCTGAACACGGTTTACCCCGCCCTGCTGGACGACGAGTAGCCCGGTCGCCGACGCGGTTCACATACAGATCCTTTCCAGCTAAACGCCACTCACGTTTGAAGCTGCTCAAGGAGGAATACGCACCATGCCCCGAGTTCTCACCGACGAGCGACGCGACCTGGTCAAGGCGGTAGCCGACTTCTGCCGTCGCGAGTGCGGCACCAAGGAGCAGCGGGACAAGCTGACTGAGGGCGGCCAGGAGCCGCACAACCAGAAGCTGTACGAGAAGATGGCGGGCCTGGGCTGGCTCGGCATCGTCATTCCCGAGGAATACGGTGGTGCGGGTCAAGGCATGACCGACCTGTGCCTGTTCCTGGAGGAGACCGCATACGGGCTCGCCCCGATCAGCGGCTTCGGGACCACGGTGATCACCGCTGCGGCGTACGAGAAGTTCGGCACCGCGGAGCAGAAGCGACGCATTCTCGAAGGGGTGACGGCCGGCCGGGTCGAGGCCATCTCGATGTCCGAGCCCGGTGCTGGTTCGGACGTGGGTGCGCTGACCTGCAGCGCGGCCCACGTCGACGGCGGCTACGTGATCAATGGGCAGAAGACTTGGTGCTCCAACGCGCATATCGCCGACCACATCCTGCTCATCGCCCGTACCTCGCTGGATGGCTCGAAGCACGACGGGCTCACCCAGTTCATGGTGCCCACGGACGCAGTCGGCCTGGAGATTCGCGGCATCGAGACGATGGGCGGCAAGGAGGTCAACGACCTCTACTTCACCGACTGCTTCGTCCCGGACTCGGCGGTCGTCGGCTCGGTGGGGAAGGCCTGGCCGCAGCTGATGACCGGACTGAACCTGGAGCGGATGATTCTTGCCGCGCTGATGCTCGGCACCGCCCGACGGGCATTCGACGACACCCTCGTATACGTGCGCCAGCGCGAGCAGTTCGGGCAGCCGATCGGCTCGTTCCAGGCACTCAAGCACCGGATCGCCGACATGGCCACCGAACTCGCATGCGCCGGCCTCCTCGTGTACGACGTAGCCGCCGCAATCGACGCGGAGCCCAACCGCGTCTTCGCCCGCGAGGCATCCATGGCCAAGCTCAAGTGCACGGAACTCGCCAAGCACGTGACCTTGGAGGGCATGCAGATGCTCGGCGGCTACGGCTACGCAACCGAGTACGGCATGGAAGCCCTGTTGCGCTCGACCGTCGTCTCCACGGTGTACGGCGGCACGAGCGAGATCCAGCGGGACATCATCGGCAAGACGTACGGGTTGTAGGGGGGGCGTTGCCGAGGACACGGTTCTGCGAGACGTTGGGGGTCGAGCAGCCCATCGTCCAGGGCGGGATGATGCGGTATGGCCCAGGGACTCATCGACGACATCCCGACCGTCGCCGACCTGGTGGACCGCATCGTGACGGAATCCGGTGAGCTGATCACGGGACGGCTGGCCGCGGCGGTCCGGAGCTGACCTGAACTCAGCCCCCGAACAGGACGAGTGTCCCTTCCTGTTCCCCTCCGGGGCCGCCCGGCCGGATGAGCCCCAGCCCTGGCCGGGCGGTGCTGCGGGCTCGGGACCGCCCACGTCAGACAGCCAATCGGGGTCGCACCCCGGAGGGCACGACCCCAACTGACCTGCGTGTTTGCCATATCCGGCACACTACGCTAAAGCAGCCGCTTCACGTTGTCGCCGAACGTCCAGCCCTTCGAGCCGTCCCAGTTGATGGACCAGGTCATCAGGCCTTTCAACGCGCCGTTGTAGTGGTTCCACGCCTGCGTCACCAGGCTCGGGGTCATGTAGCCGCCGCCCGCGCCCGGTTGTGCGGGCAGGCCCGGGACCTGCTTTTCGTAGGGGACCTTGATCGTGGTGCCCTGGATGACGAGGCCCTTGTTCAGGCAGTCCGTCTGCGCGATGAAGCCCTGGACGGTTCCGGCGGAGTACGAGTCGCCGGAGCAGCCGTACATGCTGCCGTTGTAGTACTGCATGTTCAGCCACCAGAGGCGGCCGTTGTCCGCGTACTTCTTCACGATGGGGAGGTACGCGCCCCAGATCGAGCCGTACGCCACGCTTCCTCCGGTGACGTACGCCGTCTCGGGCGCCATCGTCAGGCCGAAGTTGGAGGGCATCCTGGCCAGGACGCCGTCGATGATGCGGACGAGGTTGGCCTGCGAGGCGGAGAGCTGGTTGATGTTGCCGCTGCCGACGAGGCCGGTCTCGATGTCGATGTCTATGCCGTCGAAGTTGTACTTCTTCAGGATCGGCACCACTGTCTCGACGAAGCGGTCGGCGACCGTGCTCGAGCTGAGGTCGATACCCGCCGTCGCGCCGCCGATCGACATCAGGATCGTCGCGCCGTCCGCCTTGGCCTGACACATCTCGGCCGGTGTGGCGACCTTCACCGTCGAGTCCATCCCGTCCTCCCACAGGACGGTGCCGTCGGAACGGATGACGGGGAACGCCGCGTTGATCACGTTGTAGCCGTGGTCGCGCATACGGGTGTCGGTGATCGGGGTCCAACCGAACGGCGGGTGAACGCCGTTGGCTGCTCCGTCCCAGTTCTCCCAGTAGCCCTGGAGCACCTTCCCCGTGGGCTTCGACTTGACCGCGCACGTTTCGTCCTGGGCGCCCGGGGCGGCCTGGGTGATGTCCTGGCGGTCCTGCGGCGCCGCGCCGCCCGGAGCGCCGCTCGGCGCGGCGCCGACGAGCAGCGGCACAGCGAAGGCCATCGCGAGACCGACCGCCAGGAGGCGGGACGGCGCGCGGCGCGGGGTGAGGCCGTGGGGAGGGATTCGGGATGACACGCTTACCTCCTGGACTGTGGTGCCTGGAGACGTAAGTGGTGCGACGCGCCACACCGTAAAGTGGTCCAGACCTGCCGTCAATAGGTCTGGACCAGCCCGATCGAGCAGGAGGCCTCCCGCGCATGGACACCCTCAACTCCCAGGACCCGCTGGCCATTTCGGTGACCGAGGCGATCCGGAAGGGTGACGTCCCCGCCCTGCGTCAGCTCCTGGCCGACCACCCCTCTCTGGCCACCAGCCGCATCAGCCAGGACGGTCCCGCCGCGGGCCGCCGGAGCCTCCTGCACATCGCCACCGACTGGCCCGGCCACCACCCCCACGCCGAGGCGGTCATCACCACCCTGGCCGCGGCGGGCGCCGACCCCGACGCCCGCTTCGTCGGCGCCCACACCGAGACGCCTCTTCACTGGGCCGCCAGCAATGACGACGTCACCGCGCTGGACGCCCTCATCGCCGCGGGCGCCGACATCGAGGCCTCCGGCGCCATCATCGGCGGCGGCACACCGCTCGCCGACGCGCGCGGCTTCGGCCAGTGGCGGGCTGCCCGCCGACTTCTGGAGCACGGAGCCCGTGCGGACCTTCAGGACGCGGCCACCCTCGGCCTGCTCGGCCAGGTAGAGGCCTTCCTCACCGCCCCGGACTCCCCCACCGAGTCCGCGATCACCAGCGCCTTCTGGGGCGCCTGCCACGGAGGCCAACTCCCCACCGCGCAGCTCCTGTTGCAGCAGGGAGCAGACGTGAACTGGATCGGCTACGACGACATGACACCCCTGGACATCGCCCGCGCGCAGGTCGCCGACGACATAGTTCAGTGGCTGCTCGCTCAAGGTGCCAAGGCGCGCGCGGACTTCAGCTGAGTCACCCGCGCGACGGCGCGGACGCCGCTGCGAGGAACAACGGAAGGGCGACGAAGAGGCGATCCGCGCGCGACCGGGCCCGCTGGTCGGCGATCCAGGCGTCGGCCTGCTCGCACCCGATCGCACCCGCCTCGCAGGCGCCTTCGGCGAGCCCGGTGAGCAGGGGCAGGGCCATGCCGTCGGTGAGGACCATGGTGTGCGCCTCGACCGTGACGTCCCGGAATCCGGCGTCGAGCAGCAGGTTCCGGTGGCGGCGCGCGGCGCGCCTCGCCCAAGGCCCTTGCAGGGGCGGCGAGTTCATGGAAGACCTTGTCCGCGCGGTAGCCGTGGACCGTACCGGCACCGAAGGGCAGCTCGTACGCGCCCGCGCATCGGAAGTCCGCCGCGGGCCAGCGCTGACGGGCGACGGCGAGCATCCGCGGATCCGGGTCCACGCCGGTGGCCCTCGCGCCGAGCCCGCCAAGACCGGCGACCGCACGGCCCGCGCCGCAGCCGACGTCCACGACGGCCGAGCCGCGGATTGCCCCGCCCATCAACTCGTAGCTGCGAGCCCTCAGTTCGGCGGCTCCGGGGGCATGCTCGGCCGCGTCGAGGCGCGTGACGAACGGGTCGGCCGCCCGTCCCGGCACCGCATCCGGCACGGGATGCAGCCGGCCGCCGCCGCTACGGTCCGGCCGACCTCACCCGCGTCGCCGCCCCGATGCTCATGGGTCCTGTCTCGCAGGACGTGGGCTGCCAGGCCGCATCGTTCCGCGAGGGGTCATCCTGCGGGCCAAGGACGCGGGCCTCGGCCTCGCGAGCATCCGCGCGCTGGTGACGGCCGCCGATCCCGCCGCGCGGCAGGACATCCTCCGACGGGAGGCCGAGGCCTTGCGCGCGCGGGTCGCCGCCGCCCAGGCGTCACTTGAGCTCATCCAGTGCGCGGTCGACTGCGGCCAGGAGGACATCACGCGGTGCGGACACTTCCGGCAGTCGGTCGCGGAGCGGACCGGCGGCTAGGGGGTCGAACCAGTCGAACGCGGTGTCAGGCGCCTCGGCCCGCGAAGGCGCCGTCGGCCGTGAAGGCCAGTTCGGCGAAGCGTTCGCCCATGCGGCGGTGAGTGGCGGCGTCCGGGTGGATCTGGTCGGGCAGGGGCAGCTCGGCCGAGTCGTCCTCCCCGTACAGGTCACGGCCGTCGAGGTAGTAGAGGTTGGGGTCCTCGGCCACTCGCTGCTTCACGATCCGGGCCAGCTCGTCACGGATGACGCCGAGGGTCAGCTTCCCGCTCGCGGTCTCCTCCGGTTCGCCCATGGCGACGAAACCCAGCCGCCCCTCGCCGAGGGCGGAGAAGTCCGGCGCGCTGGGGCCGGGCGTGTCCTCGTGGATGGGACACAGCACGGGCGAGACGACCAGCAGCGGCGCGGTGGGGTGGCCTTCGCGGATGGTGTCGAGGAAGCCGTGGACGGCGGGGCCGAAGGCGCGCAGGCGCATCAGGTCGGCATTGACCACGTTGATGCCCATCTTGACGCTGATCAGGTCGGCGGGGGTGTCCCGCAGGGTGCGCGCGGTGAACGGGTCGAGCAGGGCGCTGCCGGCCAGACCGAGGTTGATCAGTTCCACACCACCGAGGGAGGCGGCGAGTGCGGGCCAGGTGGTGGTGGGGCTCGCGGCGTCGGAGCCGTGGCTGATCGAACTGCCGTGGTGCAGCCACACCTTACGGCCCCGGTCCGGTACCGGCTCGATGGGCGCGTCGGTGCGCAGCGCGACGAGTTCGGTGGTCTCGTTGTGCGGCAGCCAGATCTCGATGTCCTTGGCGCCGTCGGGCAGTTCGGTGAAGCGCAGGGTGCCGGCCGGGCCTGGCCTGTGCTCGGCGGATCCGGTGGTCATGTCGATGGTCAGGGTGTTGCCGCCGCTCACGGAGGCCTGACCGGCCGGGCGGCCGTCGACGAGCAGGTCGTACAGGCCCTCTGGGCGTGGCGGGGCTCCCACGTAAACGCGCTTGGTGGGCAGTGCGTCCAGCTCGACGGCGGTGGCCCGGGTGCGGAAGGCAAGGCGTACGCCGGAGGGCTGGGCCTCCGCCATGGCCAGTTGCCCGTCGGTGGACTGGGCGCGGGCCCATGCGGGCAGCCGGTGCGGCAGGACGCCGTGCGCGGTGTGCTCCAGGTCGAGGGCGCCGCGCAGGATGTCCGCGGTGATGGGTGTGCTGATCCAGTCGTGCTCGGTATGCATGGTCATCTCCGCCTGCTGATCAAGGTGTACGGGTTGTCGGGAGGCGCCGGTGCGGCTGTACGCGGCCGCTCCCACCGGTGCCGGCACGCGCGGGGCCCGTCAGGGCGCGGGCCAGTTCCGCAGCAGGGCGTCGAGGGCGTCCATGATGCGTGACCACGTTTCCTGCGAGTCCGGTTCGCTGTGGCTGAAGCCCCCCGCCAGCTCCAGGCTGACGTAGCCGTGGAAGACGCTGCCCAGCATCCGGACCGCGTGGGTCTGGTCGGGCTCCGTCAGGTCGTAACCACGCAGGATCGCCCGCGTCATGTGTGCGTGCCTGCCGCCGGCACTGGCGGCCGCCGTCTGCGGGTCGAGCCTCAGCTGGGCCGCGGCGTAACGCCCCGGGTGCTCTCGCGCGTAGTCGCGGTAGACGTTGGCGAGCGCGGTCAGGGCGTCCTTCCCGGCCCGCCCGGCCAGGGCGGCGGCGCCCCGGTCGGCGAGCTCTTCCAGGGAGAGGAGGGCGATCCTCGTCTTGAGGTCCTGAGAGTTCTTCAGGTGCGAGTACAGACTCGCGACCTTGACGTCGAACCGCCTGGCGAGCGCCGAGACGGTCACCTGCTCGAAGCCGACCTCGTCGGCCAGCTCCGCCCCGGCCCGGGCCAGGCGCTCCGTGGTCAGTCCTGCGCGAACCATGCCCTTCCCCTCCTTCAACCTAACCGATTATGCATTTGCCTAATACCTTTAGGCAAATCGGCTAGCCCTGTAGGGCAAGGATGGCACCATCAGACCGTCTTGACCGTGCCTCCGTCGATCAC
Source organism: Streptomyces rectiviolaceus (assembly GCF_039533825.1). Taxonomy (NCBI): domain Bacteria; kingdom Bacillati; phylum Actinomycetota; class Actinomycetes; order Kitasatosporales; family Streptomycetaceae; genus Streptomyces; species Streptomyces rectiviolaceus. The sequence goes on along the minus strand of NZ_BAAAUG010000022.1, from coordinate 133,964 downwards.
GTAATCCGCACCGGTGACGTTGCCCGCCACGCCCGAGAGCAGGAACGTGATCAGTGACGCCACCTCCCGAGGCTCGGTGATGCGCCCGCTGGTGATGTTGAACGCGGCCGGGATCTGCTCGAGGAACGCCCCGTGCTCGGCCCCGGCACTGGCCGCGACCTTGCCACCGAAGCCGTCGGGGTCCTCCCAGATGGCGGTGCGCACCACGCCGGGCGAGACGGTGTTGACCCGCACGCCCCGCGGCCCGAACTCCTCGGCCAGCGACTTGCCAAGCGAGGTGAGCGCCGCCTTGGCCGCGCTGTACGCGACGGGACCGGCCGCGGGCAGACGCGAGTTGATGGACGAGACGTTGACGATCGCGCCGCCGCGCTCGATCAGACTGGGCAGCGCGGCGCGGCTGACGCGGACCGCGCTGAGCAGGTTGAGGTCGAAGACGCCCTGCCACTGCGCGTCGTCGGTGTCGAGGAAGCCGACCGGCTCCACGGCATCACCGGCGCCGACGTTGTTCACAAGGAGGTCGATGCCGCCCAGTTCGGCGAAGGCGCCGTCCATGAGCACGGCCACCCCCTCCGGGGTACTGAGGTCGGCCGATACGGCGAAAGCTCCCGCTTCCTTGAGCTCGGGGGTGATGGTGCGGGCCGCGCCCACGACACGTACGCCCTCGTCGATCAGCGCCCTGACGGTGGCCAGGCCGATCCCGCGGCTGGCACCGGTGACGACGGCGGTCTTGCCCGTGAGGTCGAGCTTCATGATTCTCCAGCTCCTTCAGACAAACACTTCTTGAACTACAGGTACAAAACATGGGTACACGTCAACAGCCAAGGCATCGCTGAACGCCAAATGCCGAATTCCGAATGCCGAGCCGCGAACGGCGAGCGGCAAGCCGCTTACGGCGGAAAAGTCAGAGGGAGTCGACCGTCGCGTCGATCACCCTGGAAAGCCGCTCCGGCCCTTCCACGACCCGCGCCATCAGCCGCAAGCCGACGACCGTGGTCAGCAGCAGGCTTCCGACGGCGCGAGCGTCACGGCCGGGGGCAATCTCCCCCGCCCGCTGCCCCTTCTCCACCAGCGCGGAGAAGGCCTCCTCGGTGCGGTCGAACATGCGCCGGACAAGCTCGGTCGCCATCTCGTCCGTCCCGGCCAGCTCCGCCGCGGCGTTCACCGCCATACAGCCGCGCCGGTCCGGGTCGGCGAGGTCCATCTCGACGAGCAGCCACAGCGCCGCGCGCAACCGTTCCTTCACGGGCCCCGACTCCTCGAGCATCTCGATGAGAGCCACGGCCTGACTGTCGCGGTAGCGGCGCAGCGCCCGCTCGAACAGAGCGTGCTTGCTGCCGAAGGTGTTGTAGAGACTGCCCTTGCCGATGCCGAGCGCGTCGACGAGGTCCTGGGGCGTGGTGGCTGCGTACCCCTTGCGCCAGAACACGTCCATGGCCTGCTCGACGGCGGCGTCCGGATCGAACTGCTTCGGCCTTCCCATGATCAGGAGTCTAGGCCATTCTTGACCCGGAGGTCAATAACTTCGCTCAGGCAGCGCGACGCACCCGTGCGGCCTTACGGGCCTCAGCCATCTCGCGGGACTCGGCGGTCCGGCGGGAGCCGCCGCCGGAGCGGCCGGGCTGCCCGGGACGCGCGCCCATACCCCGGAAGGGGGCGCCGCCGCGCTGCTTGGGGCGCTCAGTGGGCTCGTTGCCACCGATCGGTACGCCCGAGGGGGCCTTCGCGCCGGTGATGCGGCTCAACGCAGCCTCGCCGGAACGGACTTGGGTGATCTGCGGCCGGATACCGGCAGCGGACATCAGACGGTTCATGTCACGGCGCTGATTGGGCGTCACCAGGGTGACCACGCTGCCGGACTCACCGGCGCGGGCCGTACGGCCGCCGCGGTGCAGGTAGTCCTTGTGATCGATGGGCGGGTCGACGTTCACGACGAGGTCGAGGTTGTCGACGTGAATCCCGCGGGCCGCGACGTTCGTGGCCACCAGGACCGTCACGGCGCCGGTCTTGAACTGGGCAAGGGTGCGGGTGCGCTGGGGCTGGGACTTGCCACCGTGCAGCGCCGCGGCGCGGACGCCGCTGCCCATCAGGTGCTTGGTGAACTGGTCGACGGCGTGCTTGGTGTCCAGGAACATGATCACCCGGCCCTCGCGAGCCGCGATCTCGGTGGCGGTCGCCATCTTGTCGGCGCCGTGCACGTGCAGTTCGTGGTGCTCCATCGTGGTGACCGCACCCTTGGAGGGGTCGACCGAGTGGACGACGGGGTCGTGGAGGTAGCTGCGCACCAGCAGGTCGACGTTGCGGTCCAGCGTGGCGGAGAACAGCATCCGCTGACCGTCGGGGCGCACCTGGTCGAGCAGTTCGGTGACCTGGGGCATGAAGCCCATGTCGGCCATCTGGTCGGCCTCGTCCAGGACGGTGATGCTCACCCGGTCAAGGCGGCAGTCCTTGCGCTCGATGAGGTCCTTGAGGCGGCCGGGCGTGGCGACGAGCACCTCGGCCCCGGACCGCAGCGCACCGGCCTGCCGGCCGATCGACATGCCGCCGACCACCGTGGCGATCTTCAGCTTCAGGGCGCGGGCGTACGGAGTGAGCGCCTCGGTGACCTGCTGTGCCAGCTCCCGGGTGGGCACGAGGACCAGGGCGAGGGGCCGCTTCGACTCGGCGCGCTGACCAGCGGTGCGCACGAGGAGCGGGAGCCCGAAGGCGAGGGTCTTGCCGGATCCGGTGCGGCCACGGCCCAGAACGTCACGGCCCGCGAGGGCGTTCGGCAACGTGGCGGCCTGGATCGGGAACGGCTCGGTCACGCCGAGACCGGTGAGGGTCTTCAACAGCGGGGCCGGCATGTCGAGTTCAGCGAAGGTCTCCGCCGCCGGGAGGCCCGGGGTGATGGTGACCGGCAGGGCGAACTCACCCTGTGGGGCGGCGGGACGGCGTCCCTGGCCGCCGGAGCGGTTGCCGGGGCCGCCGCCCTTGCGGGCGTTGGCGCCGCGGGGGCCGCCGCTGTTGCGGGGATTGGAATAGCGGTCGTTCGGGCGAGCTGAACGGTTCACGGAGAACCTTCCTCGATATGGCACGCATCGAGGAATTCTCGGTGAATTACAACCGAACGAATTGCAAGCACGAGCCGAATAAAAGACAAACTTCTCTAAACAGCAACGAGCTGGTGCCCGCACCGTGAGGTGCGGGCACCAGCGTCGTCTTACGCTTCAGCGTCAGGCAGGAACGATGTTCTCGGCCTGCGGGCCCTTCTGGCCCTGAGTGACATCGAAGTTCACCTTCTGGCCTTCCTGAAGCTCACGGAAGCCCTGGGTGGCGATGTTCGAGTAGTGGGCGAAGACGTCGGGGCCGCCACCCTCCTGCTCGATGAAGCCGAAGCCCTTTTCCGAGTTGAACCACTTCACGGTGCCAGTAGCCATACTAAATATCTCCTTCGGGGCAAGCCCGGGACCCGCACTGTGCGAACCCCGGCGTCGCCACGTTGATTGCCCCGTCCGGAAAACTTCTTCCGGAAATACAAAAGTGCCCGGCGGATATCGATCCACCAAAGGCACTTGAAGTCTTATGGGAACCACAACTGCAACTACGATCAACAGTAGCACGAGATGGCCTTCACGGCACGGGCAAGCTCTACATATTTCGCCCGACTGGCCGCGAGCCCGCACCACATTGCGGAAGTTTTCGGACCTCCCGTGTCAGCGGGGGCGAGAAATGGCCTGCTGGAGCAGGCCACGCAGGGCGTCCTGCTCCTTTTGCGTGAGGGCGGCGAGGGGCGAATCCTCGGCCAGCAGCCCCAAGAGCCGCTCCCGCAGCGCGCCGCCCTCCGTCGTGAGGACCAGCTGCTTGGCGCGTCGGTCGGAAGGGTGCGGGCGGCGCTCGATCAGCTCCTGCTTCTCGAGCTTGTCCACGACGAAGGTCGCGTTGGAGGGCTCGCAGCTCATGCGCTCGGCCAGCTCGCGCATGGTCATGGGCCCCGCCAGCTCCCGCAGCGCGGTCGCCTGCGGCGCGGTGAGCCCCAGCCGGGCGGCCCGTCCGCGGAGGTGCTCCGCGATCTGGTCGGCCATCCCGTTCACCAGGCCGCACAGCTGCCGCTCGGCGATGGCCTGCGATTCGGGGTTCGTCATGCGGTCCAGCCTAGCAAGTACATCCAGTCTGTATATTGTGAGCTTGAATGATTCAAGCTTGATGCATATGGTTGCCCCATGACCACTGTGACCACTGCCTCCCAGCACGAAGCCGCGACCGCACGCCTGCGTCGGCCCTCGGGCATCCGTTCCCTGCAACTCGGCGAGACGAAGGTGACGTACGTACCGGATGGAGCCGTCCAGCTCACGCCGCGGGGCTGGCTGCCGGACACCACCGACGAGGACTGGGCCGCCCGTCCCGAGTATCTGGACGACACCGGCCACCTCGCGGCGGGCATCGGCGGTCTCCTGGTCGAACACGGCGACCGTGCCCTTCTGATCGACACCGGCTTCGGACCGCAGTCCTTCCCGGCCGAGCCGGGCCACGCAATAGGCGCCATCCGGGGCGGCGAACTCCTGGACAACCTCGCCGCACTCGGCCGCGGGCCCGAGGAGATCGAAGCGGTCGCCTTCACCCACCTGCACATCGACCACATCGGCTGGGCCTGGCACCCCGCCCCGGGCAGCGATCAGCCGGCCTTCACCCGGGCCGACTACTTGGTGGCCGAACCCGAATGGTCACAACGCCACCTCCTGGAGGCGCACGGCACGGACAAGGAGACGCTCGCCGCGCTGGCACCGAAGGTGCGGACCGTGGCGGACGGACAGGAGATCTTCCCCGGCGTACGCGTCCGGTTCGTCCCCGGCCACACCCCTGGCCACGCCGCCTACGTCATCACGTCCAGCGGGCCGGGCGGACGGGGCGGACCGGGCTCGGGCGGACAACGCCTCATCGCCTTCGGCGACGCGCTCCACTCCCCCGTACAGATCGGCCGCCCCGAGTGGTCCGCGGCCCCCGACCACGACTCCGTCCAGTCCACGGACTTCCGCCACCGCCTCGTGCGCGAACTCCAGGAGCCCGACACCATCGGCTTCGGCATCCACTTCGCCGATGTGGTGTTCGGGCGGGTCCGCGCGGAAGCGGGCCGAGCCGTGTGGCACCCCCTGGACGACGACGGCGCGTGAGGCACCGGCCATCTCTCGCACTCCGGGGTGCTACCCGGGCACTCGCACACAACTCAACGGTGCGGACGTGGGCCCGGGCGTGCCCGTGCGGGCGAAGGTGATCCAGGCGGTGCGCAGGGCCGATCCGAGTGAGTCCACGTCCTCCCAGGCGACGTCCCCGAGCATCGGCGACGCTCGCCATGCCTTGCGAGAGCCGAAGAGGAGGGGGAGTTCGACGCAGTGGGTGGCGCCGAGGGGCGATCCGGCCGGGCGCCAGTCCAGGCGGTACCGGTGCACCTGGGCGCCCGCCCGCGCCGAACGCGCCCCGAAGAGGGAGAGGGGCTCCTCGTAGACGCGGCGGGTCAGCTCCGCCGTATCGTCGCCCTCGCCGGGGAACGCGGTCATGTCGTCGAGGTTCCAGCCGTACAGGATGTCGAGGCCGCGTACGTTCTCCTCCGACTCCTCCCGTTCCTCCAACTCCTTCGACTCCTTCGACTCCTTCGACTCCTCCAGGGGCCGGAAAGAGGGGGCGGTGGCCTCGACGGGAGTGAACGCGGGTTCCATCGTGTTGCCGGAGCGGCTCAGGTTGGCCAGGGCGGTCTCGCGCTGGGCCGCCAGGATCGCGGGTACGTCAGCGGTGCGCGGGTCCGTGGCGAGGAAGTCGGCGAAGAGACGGCCCAGCACCTGAGCGTCCTCGCGGGGGCGCGCCGCGAGCCCGAGCGGGGCGCTCTGCAGGATGGCGCGGCGAAACAGCCCCTTGGCCTCCGGCATGCCGAGAAGGAGGCGGATGGACAGACCGCCGGCCGACTGGCCCATCACCGTGACGTTGCCGGGGTCTCCCCCGTACGCGGCGATGTGCGCGCTGACCCAGCGCAGCGCCTCCAACTGGTCGTAGAGGCCGAGGTTGCCCTCGCTGGCCCCGTCGAGGCAGAGGTAACCGAGCGCTCCGAGGCGGTAGTTGACGCTGACGACCACCACATCGCCCTGGGCGGCGAGCGCGCCTCCGTCGTACCAGTCCATCAGCCCCGCGCCACTGCTGAACCCGCCGCCGTGCAACCACACGAGCACCGGCCGGGCCCCGGAGTCACGGGCCGGTGTCGTGACCGCCAGGTTCAGACAGTCCTCGCCCTGCGGGTGGCGATCGAGGGGCGGGCCCATCACCGCGTCGAGCCTGGAGGGCAGCTGCGGGCAGATCTCGCCGCTCGACGGGCGGGTGTCCGGGTCCGTCACGGGCTTCGGAGGGGCGAAGCGCTCCGCGGTGGCATAGCGAATCGGCCCGGTCCGGATCGTCGTTGATTCGGTCATCCTTCTTTCTACGCCCTCTGTGACGAGTAGGGCTGCCCCGGGCGCGACTTCCCTCGCCCAGGCCTGTGAGCTCGACTGATGGCACGTGTAAATGTCGGACAGTTCAATACTGAAACGCACATTCCATTGCAATCTCGTTATGCATTGACTCCTTGACGCCGGGAACGCTCCGGGGTTGGCTTTCAGCCATCTCGGATCACAACGAAGCGGTCCGATCGAGGAAGTGGGCGAATGAGAACCCGTACGCGTGAAGCCACCGTCGCCGTATCTGTGAGCGCTCTGGCACTCTCGCTCACCGCATGCGGGAGCCTTCTGGGCTCCGACGACGACGGAGAGTCACAGACCGAGAGGAAGGGTGACGCGGTCACCGTCGGTCTGCTCCTGCCCGAGGCGGAGACGGCTCGCTACGAGAAGTTCGACCACCCCATCATCGAGAAACAGGTCAAGCAGCTCACCAACGGCAAGGGCAAGCTCGTCTACGCCAACGCCGACGAGGACGCCGCCAAGCAGAGCAACCAGCTCGATCAGATGGTCGCCGACAAGGTCGACGCGATCCTGGTGAGCGCGGTGGACGCGAAGAAGATCGCGCCGTCGGTCAAGAAGGCGAAGGAAGCGGACATTCCCGTCATCGCCTACGACCGGCTCGCCGAGGGCCCCGTCTCCGGGTACGTGGCCTTCGACAACGAACTGGTCGGCCAGGTCCAGGGCCAGGCGATCCTGAAGGCGCTCGGCAGCGGCAACCGCCAGAACAGCAAGATCGTCATGATCAACGGTTCACCGACCGACCCGAACGCCGCCGTCTTCAAGGAAGGCGCGCTCTCCCAGCTCCAGAACCAGGTGGACATCGCCAAGTCGTACGACACCGAGGGCTGGAAGCCGAAGGCCGCGGGCAGCCACATGACCGAGGCGATCACCGAGATCGGCAAGGACAACATCGCCGCTGTCTACTCCGCCAACGACGGTATGGCGGGCGGCGCCATCAAGGCCCTCAAGGCCGCCGGGCTCACCGACCTCCCGCCGGTCACCGGCCAGGACGCGGAGCTGCCGGCCGTGCAGCGCATCGTCACGGGCGAGCAGTACATGAGCGTCTACAAGCCCTACCCCGAAGAGGCAGTCGGCGCCGCGGAGATGGCGGTCCGGATCGCCCAGGGCCGCATGGTCGAGTACGACGCCCTGGCCGGGGACAGCTCCGACAACGCCACCACGAAGAACATCCCCTCCCTCCTGGTCTCCGTGCGACCTCTGACCCGGGACACCATCAAGTCCACGGTCATCAAGGACGGCATCTACAACACCAAGGAGATCTGCACGGCCGAGTTCAAGGCGGCGTGCGCGACGGTCGGCCTCAAGGGCTAGTGAGGGATCAATGCACGCTCAGTGCCAGTAGTCGCGCTGAGGCAGCTTGAGCCATATGTCGGGCGGCCCGGTGACGGCGCGGGCGTCGGTCAGGCGTAGGCCGACGTGGGCGCAGGCGTAGGCGACGGCGCTGTGGCGGTAGAGGTAGGAGGCGAGGACTTCTTCTGAGGAGTCGTCCTCGCCCGGCCCGCCTCCTGGGTGCAGGTCCCAGCCTTCTACGGCGCCGTCTCGCACGATGCTGCCCTGATTGCCGCTCTTGGGGTTGGCATAGAGGCCGTAGCAGACGGTTCCCGCGGAGAGCAGGGTCTGCACGCCGGGCATCTGCGGTGCGTAGCCCCAGGGTTGGGTGATGACGCAGCCGCCCGGCACATCGGTGGCGCCGATGATCCGCAGGGACTCGTCCATGTCGTACGTCCAGAGGTCCTCCAGGAGGGAGTCCAGCTCAGGGTCTTCGTACGGCTCGGTCCCCAGTCTGCGCGCGGCCTCGGCCGCGTCGATCCCGGCCACGCACGCGAGACCCGTGCCCTCGTAGTGAAGATCGCCGAGGGCCGCGGTCAGCCGTCTGCCCTCCGTCGCGGCGGCGGACTCCGCCGGGGTCAGGCCGCGCTCGCCAGCCGGAACCATGAAGAGGTCCGGGGTCGGCCCCGCCAGGCTGAGCCGCCCAGGGGACCAGTCCGCCAGCGCGGTGCGCCACGGGTCGGCCCCGGCGGCGGTCAGGACACGGGCGTTGTCCGCGCGGTCGGACAGGACCGCGGCCCAGAGAGCGGTGCAGCCCTCCTCCTCCGCGTCGACGTCGTCGACACGGCGGGACAGTTCGGCGACCACTTCCGGTGAGCCGAACACGGCCGCCCGGTGCAGGGGGCGGCCACCGCTCCACGCATTCGGGTCGGCCCCGCGCTCGAGCCGATCCCGCACCCGCGCGTGGTCCCGCCAGCCGTCCCAGCCGAGCCCCGCCCAGCCGTCACCTTCGCCAACAGCCATGACACTCCCCCCTCATGGTGGCCGCAGCACCTGCCCACCTGCGTCGTGTCGTCGTCGGCCACTCACTGAACGCTACAGACGCCTACTGACAATCTCCCCCGGCAGCTGCTGAGGGACGCGTGCGCCCGGGCAGTTGTGGCTGACCGTTTCGGCGAAGGCCTTGGCCAAGGGGGACAGCGCGTCCCAGCGGCGTACCGCCCAGCCGGTCCACAGCGTGGGCAGTTCCGGGATCGGGATCAGGTGCAGGTCGGGGTGGCCAGGGCCGCGCCAGCCCGGCAGGTCGGGGACGATCGCGTGGCCGAGGCCGAGTTCGGCGAGCAGCAGGGCGGTGTCCCAGTCGGCGACGCTGGTGTCGGAGGCCGGGCTGATGCCGCGCTCGGTGAACCAGGCGTCCAGGCGCGCCCGGGAAGTCGTGCTCTCCGGGAGCCCGATGAGCCGGATGCCGGCCAGGTCGGCGGTGGTGACCAGCGGCTTCGCGGCGAGAGGGTCGTCACAGTGAACGGCGAGCACCCAGGGAAGTTCGATCACGGGACGCTGCTCGATGCCCTTCACCGGTGCGCCCAGGGTGATCCAGGCCAGGTCGAGGCCGCCCGCGATGAGGGCGTCGAAGCAGCTGCGGCTGGAGTGCGCGGTCTCGAACTCCAGGCTCACCTCGGGATGGCGCCGACGGAAGGCCACGATCGCGTCGGACATGAAGTGCCGCACCGTGGTCGCGCCGGTGGTGATCCGCACCGATCCGCCCTCGCCCTGCACCAGGTCGCTCAGCCGGCGCAGGGCGTGGTCGATGTCGCCGAGGCCGCCTGCCGCCGCGTTCTGCAGGAGCAGTCCGGCCGGGGTGGGGACGACCCCGCGCGGGTGGCGTTCGAGCAGGCTGAGCCCCAGCTCACGCTCCAGGCGCTTGATGTGCTGGCTGACCGCCGGCTGCGTACAGGAAAGGTCGCGGGCGACGGCGCTGAGGCTGCCCGTTCGGCAGACGGCGACGAAGACGCGCAGGTCGTCGAGTGTCATGGAGAGTGAAGCTACAGCTTGGGGGTCTGCAAGGAAACCCGAGTATTGACTTGGGTGTTGGCCGAGCGGGACGATCTTCCAGGGCCCAGGGCGGCAACCCGGCCCGGTCCGCACGTCATCCGGAGGACGTGCGGACCGGGCCGGGTGCCGACCCGCCTCCGCACCAGACTTCTCCGTCCCGGGCTGCCCGCGCTCCGGTACGCCGACCGTCCCAGGAAGGGCGATCCATGCACGCACTCGAGACAGTGGCCATCGCGGCTGCGGCCGTCGCGGCCGGCGGCATCAACGCGGTGGTCGGCTCAGGCACCCTGATCACCTTCCCCACGCTGCTCGCCTTCGGATACCCGCCCGTGCTGGCCAACGTCTCCAACACCGTCGGGCTCGTCCCCGGCGTCATCAGTGCGGCGTACGGATATCGCGCCGAGCTCAAGGGCCAGCGGACCCGCCTCATCAGGCTCGGCCTCGCGTCGCTCCTGGGCGGTGTCGCGGGAGCGGTGCTGCTCCTGAAGCTGTCCGCCGACACGTTCCGCGCCGCGGTGCCGGTGCTGATCCTGCTCGCCTGCGTGCTGGTGCTGTTGCAGCCCCACCTGCAGAAGTGGCTCGCGCGGCGCGACGGCGGCGGCCGTGCGGACGGCGGCGTCCCCCTGTGGACCGGCGTCATGGTCACCGGTGTCTACGGCGGCTACTTCGGAGCGGCCCAAGGGGTGCTGCTCATGGGCCTGCTCGGGTCGCTCCTCCGTGACGACCTACAGCGCCTGAACGCCGTCAAGAACGTCCTCGCGGGCCTCGTGAACGGCGTCGCCGCGGTCATCTTCGTCGCGGTGACGACCGTCGACTGGTCGGTGGCCGGCGTGATCGCCCTCGGCTCGACCCTGGGCGGTCTGATAGGCGCACGGGTGGGCCGCCGCCTGTCGCCCGCCGTGCTCCGCGGGGTCATTGTCGCCGTCGGTGTGACGGCGGCTGTCGCCGTGGCCGTGTAGAGGGGGTGAGCGTGTGGGCGTGTGGGCGTGCGGGCGTGCGGGGGTGTGGGCGTGTGAACGAGACCGCCTAGGCCGCCCTGCTCTGGCGCCGGTAGCCCCCCGGCGCCAGGCCGTACTCCCGCTTGAAGGCCTTGGCGAAGGCGAACTCCGAGCCGTATCCGGTGCGGGCGGCGACCGTGGTCAGCGGGGCGTCGGACTCCCGCAGCATGCGGGCGGCGGTCGTCATGCGCCAGCGGGTCAGATAGGCCATCGGCGGTTCGCCGACCAGCGTGGCGAACCGCCGGGCGAACGCGGCGCGGGACAGCCCGGCCCGCTCCGCGAGGGACTCGACCGTCCACGCCGCGGCGGGATTGTCGTGCATGGCCGTCAGGGCGGGCGCGACCGCGGCGTCACCGAGGGCCGCCGCCCAGCCCTGCGCGGCGGCCGACGGCTGGTCGTCCAGCCACGCCCGCAGGATGTAGAGGAGCAGCGAGTCGATCAGACTGGGCACGATGCCGTCGGAGCCGATGCGCGGGTTCTCCAGCTCGGACCCGAGGAGCTGGACGGCGGCGCTCAGCTCCGGATGGCGGCCGTGCCGCGTCGGCAGATGGATCACCTCGGGCAACTGGCGTACCAGAGGGTGCGGCCGCCCCTGGTCCAGGTGGTAGCTGCCGCACAGCAGCCGGGTCTCGGCGCCATCGCCGCCGAGCGTGACCGAGCCGATCGGTGAACTCCCGTGGAACTGCTCGTTCTTGAACTCCTCGGCCGGGGTGGAGGGATGGTCGGCGAGGACATGGCCCCGCCCACCGCGCAGGAAGATCACATCACCGGGGCTCAGCGGAATCGGCGCCAGGTGCGGCGGCGCGTCCGGGAGAGGCACCAGCCAGCAGGTGCCGTACAGCACCACGTGGAAGCCGGCGCCCGCGACGGGTGGCAGGTGCAGGCCCCAGGGGGCGCGGCCGTTGGTCCGTACGGACGCCGGGTGCCCCGTGCGCATCGAGGCCAGCGCCTCGGTGAGGATGTCCATCCGGCCTCGCCCTTCCTGGTGCCGCCACCCACTGCCCGTCGCGGTCGGCCTGTTCAGACCGTCAGGACAATCTTGCCCTGTACGTGTCCCGTTGCGACAAGATCGTGTGCCTTGCCGGCCTCCGCCAGCGGGAACGTCTTCTCTACGTAGGGACGGATCCGGCCCGCGTCGATCAGCTCGGCGATGGCTTCGAGCCCGGCGGAGTCCGGTTCGACCAGGACTCCGGCAAAGCGCCGCCCGGCGGCCTCGACACGCGTGGCGAGCTCCCGGTCGCCGTGTTCCAGGATGCTGATGAGTACGCCGCCGGGGCGCACCACGCCGAGCGAGCGATCGCCCTGGGCCGTGGAGTCGAGGAACACGTCCACGTCCTTGGCGACCTCGGTGAAGTCGGTGGTGCGGTAGTCGATGATCTCGTCGGCGCCGAGGCCGCGCAGGAAGTCGTGTCGGGCCGCGCCGGCTATCGCGGTCACATGGGCGCCCCGCGCCTTCGCGATCTGCACCGCGAAGTGGCCGACGCCACCGGCCGCCCGCTGGATCAGTACCCGGTCGCCCTCCTTGATGTCCGCCGCCCGCACCAGGCCCTGCCAGGCGGTGAGCGCCGCGAGGGGGACGGCTGCGGCGTGCACGTGGTCGAGCGAGGCGGGCTTGCGGGCCAACTGGCGTGACGGTGCGGTGACGTACTCGGCGTACCCGGTGGCGGCGCGGGGGAAGAGCGGCATCCCGTACACCTCGTCGCCCACCGCGAACACGGCGCCGGGTCCCGCCTCTTCGACCACTCCGGAGATGTCCCAGCCCACGCCGAACGGCGGCTCGCCGAGCAGCGGAAAGGCGCCGGACCTCACGGCCACGTCCGCCGGGTTGACGGCGCTGGCGTGGACCTTGACGAGGACCTCGCCGACCAGCGGCTTCGGTCGTTCGGCCTCGACGACCTCGAGGACCTCGGGCCCGCCGAAGGACTTCTGGATCACTGCACGCACGGTGACTCTCCCTGGGTTTCATGTCCTGCTCGGCTGCCGAGACGGGCTGCTCCGCTTGATGTCCTCGACCCTAGGGAGATCGAATGAGCCGCAGAATGGTTTTCTGTCTCGACTACATGTCCCATCGTCTTGCCGACAGGCATTCTCGGCCATGAGTACCCCAGGCCACACCGCAAGCGGCGTCCGCCGGTCACATTCCCGCGTCGCGGTCCGTCAGAGCAGTGACGCACTCAAGACGCCCGGCCGGAGCAAGTCCGCCCAGGCATCCGCCCGATGGGAGCACTTCTGATGTCCACCGCCTACGTTGTCGTCACCGTCCTGGCCGCCGTCATGGTGGGCTTCTCGGCCGTCTCCGTCTTCCTCCGCGCCAAGTGGGTCGTGGAGCCCATGGCCGACTACGGCGTCCCCCTCTCATGGCTGCCCTTGCTCGGCGCGGCCAAGGCCGCGGGGGCGGCGGGCCTGCTGGTCGGACTGCTCGTACCGGCCATCGGCGTCGCCGCCGGGATCGGCCTGGCGCTGTACTTCACGGGCGCCGTCGTCACCGTGATCCGGGCCCGCTGGTACGCACACATCCCGTTCCCGCTGCTGTACGCGGCGCCCGTGGTCGGCGCACTGGCCCTGGGTTTTACCGCCTAGCCCCAGCCGCGGTCTCCGCACCACGAGGACCAACTCGGGCACAACTTCCGCACCACGTGCACTACTTGAAGGGTTGACTGATCCCTGACAACCAGTATGGTCTAGGCCAATGAGTCGACCGAGGCGCCCGGTTGTCTCTCGCCCCTCATCCCCCCACTCAGAGGGAACAGAGATGAACAAGAAGCAGAAGCTGGCAGCCGCTCTGGGCGCGGGATTCGCGCCCGTGCTCGTCCTGGCCTCCGTCACCCCGGCCAGTGCGCACGGCTATGTCTCCTCGCCCCCGAGCCGTCAGGCCCAGTGCGCGGCAGGCACCGTGTCCTGCGGCGAGATCACCCACGAACCGCAGAGCGTCGAAGGCCCCAAGGGGCAGACGACGTGCAGCGGCGGCAACTCCCGGTTCGCCGAACTGGACGACGACAGCAAGGGCTGGAAGGCCACTGATGTCGGCTCGTCACAGGAGTTCAGCTGGAAGCTGACGGCACGTCACAGCACCAGCACCTGGCAGTACTTCGTCGGCGGCAACAAGATCGCCGAGGTCGACGACGGAGGGGCCCAGCCGGGCGAGACCGTCACGCACAAGGTCGACTTCGGCGGCCTCAGCGGCAAGCAGAAGGTGCTGGCGGTGTGGAACATCGCCGACACCGCCAACGCCTTCTACGCCTGCATCGACGTGAACATCGGGGGCTGAGCCCCCGCTGGGGTGGCTCCCCCAAACCACCCCACCCCACCCGGCCTGCCGGGCCGCGGCGCCATCACGCCGCCGGCCCGGCAGGCCGGGCCTTTTGCGTACGCACCTGCTGCCGCGAGGCGCAGCGGACAGGAGCCGCAGAGCAGAGGGGGAAATGATGCTCGCGGTCGACGTGGACTGAGATGGTGGGCGCATGGCCGATCTGCGAAACACTCTGGAGCGACACGTCAGCAACGGCTCCGTGGCGGGAGTCGTGGGCCTGGTGGCCCACGGCGACCGGAGCGAGGAGGCCGCCGCCGTCGGGTCCGTCGACGCCGACGGCACCGCCCCGATGGCCAGGGATTCCATCTTCCGTATCGCGTCACTGACCAAACCCGTCGTCGCCGCGGCCGTCATGATGCTGATCGAGGACGGCCGGATCGCGCTGGACGACCCGGTCGGGGAGTGGCTCCCGGAGCTGGCGTCGCCGAGCGTCGTCCGCACTCCGGACTCACCGGTGGACGACGTGGTCCCGGCGGTCCGGCCCATCACCGTCTTCCACCTGCTCGCCTCCCGTGCCGGGTACGGATTCGCCTCCGACTTCTCGCTGCCCGCACTCGCGCCGCTCTTCAATGAACTGAAGCAAGGGCCTCCGCAGCCGCAGGCCGTCCCCGCGCCGGACGCCTGGATGGCCGCGCTGTCCCGCATCCCGCTCCTTCACCAGCCCGGCGACGGCTGGCTGTACAACCTCAGCTCCGACCTTCAGGGCGTACTGATCTCCCGGGTCACAGGAGTGCCGCTGCCCGAGTTCCTCGCGGAGCGCCTCTTCGAGCCGCTCGGGATGACCGACACCGCCTTCTCCGTGCCGCCCGGCAAGATCGACCGGTTCACCAGCTACTACGCGGCCGGCGCCGAGGCCGGTCCCGAACGCGATCCCGAGAGCGGGCTCGAGCTGCTCGACGCCCCCGACGGCCAGTGGAGCAGCCCGCCGCCGTTCCCGTCCGGCGCCGGTGGTCTCGTCGGGACCGTCGACGACTGGCTCGCCTTCGGGCGCATGCTGCTCGCCGGTGGGACGGCAGACGGGCGGCGGCTGCTCACGCCCGAGTCGGTCCGTCAGATGACCACCAATCACCTCACCACGCCCGAGCGGGAGTCCGCCGGACTGTTCCTCGAAGGGATGGGCTGGGGATTCGGCGGTGCGGTGGACATCGAGGCCGTCGAACCGTGGAGCGTGCCGGGACGCTACGGCTGGGTCGGCGGCACCGGCACGACGGCGCACATCACACCGTCCACCGGCGCGGTCACACTCATGTTCAGCCAGTTGCAGATGGGCGGGCCCAGCTTCCCCGAACTGATGCGGGACTTCTGGCGGTACGCGGCCGGGGCGTGACCCAACAGGCGGCTCGGCCCGGCGGACGCGGGCCCCCGGCAGGTCCTGCGCGAGAAGTTCGTCAAAGAGGCCTATCCCAACGCCTGAGTTGCTGATGAGTGATTTCGCGGCCTTCTTGGCCGCCTACGGAAAAAGGCTTGGCGGACCGCGGAAAGTGGCCCATGCCGCTGCGCCAATGTGCGTCACCCGGAGCGAGCACTGACGCGCACCCCGAACCGTACTGGCTCGGGGCTTGGCGCGGAGCGCAGGCAAGAGGATCCTGCCTGCTATCCAACTCAACGGGGGACATCATGACGGAACTTCCTTTTGAACCACCTGACCCACCGCCTCCTGCACCGGACCTGCCCGAGCCCGATCTGCCCGAGGTATTGCCTGAGCCGGTGAACAACCCGGCGCTCGACGGATGGGATCTTCCGGAGAACTGGCAGGCGCCGGACCCCGTCAGGGCAGCGCAAGAGCAAGAGCTGGCCATTGAGCGGGAATTGGGTCCCGCGGCGGCGCACGGGGCTACCGCGGCGAATGAACTTGCCGCGGCCGTAGAGGCGGACAAGCAGGTCAGCGAGAATGCCGCGATAGCGAACGATCTGCAGCAGCAGCTGGACGACCAAGCCGCGGACGCGTCGCGCCGACAGGGCTGACCGGCGAGGCAGCGGTCGAGGACCGCATCGCCATGCGCACGCCCCTGCCCGGCCGTCGAGCGGGAGATGTCCGCTCGACGGCCGGGAACTCTTGCCTCAACATGCCTCCAGACGACTGGACGGGCGCTGCCTTGAGGTCGCATGAGCCTGACAGTGATTCAGGCGCCGGCTCAGGCCGGGAAGCGAGGAACGATGGGAAAGAAGAAGAACTCCCTGGGTGCGGTTTGGCGCGAGACACGCAAACGGACGAGTGATGCCGCATCGGCCGGTGTCTCCCGCGCAGAGGCCGCCAATCCGGAATACGTGGAACGCATGAGGGACACGAGCGCAAAGGCCGCTCGACGCGCCAAAGGACTCGGCAGCACGGCGACGCGCAAACGCAATGAGCTGACCCTTCGGTTCGCCGCCACATCGGCAGGGTCAGCGACTGGGCGCGGCGTGGCAAAGCTGGCTTCCAGGATGAGCACATTACCCGTGCTTTCGCTGCCCTCTGATGTCTTCAACGAGCGAAATGGCATCAATGACCTCACCAAGCGATTGCAGGAGACTCCTGAAGACCCATTCATCAACCTGGTCCTCGCGGAGTCGATCGCTCGCATGCAGCGAGAATTGCTGGCATTCTTCGCCGCACGCACCGCGGTGACGCAGAACCCGCTCGCCCTGCTCATGCGAGAGAGCATGAAGACCGCGGGCGCCCTGGACAGGGCCGGCGAACTGCCCTTGGTCGAACGGCTCCTCAAGAGGGCCTACGGCATGGCGATGACCCGCCTGCGCACGAATCCCGGCGAACCGTCGTCGCTGCACGTCATCTCCCGTGTCTACCTCGCGAAGCGCAATCCGCGGGGGTGCCTGAAGCCCGCCCTGTTGGGGGTCACCGGAGACGACCCGGGAGAGTCAGGGCCGATCTTCTACACGCTGAGCAGGGCCTACAAGGCGTTGGGCGAGAAGGGGAACGCGCGGTCGTCGGCCCAGGCCGCGATCGATGACAACTGCTCTCTTGGTTGGCTGACCCTCGGTGACCTCATCTTCGAGGACGACCTGGCGACCACGACCACCACGGCCCGCCACAAGGCGTATCTGGAGACACTGTCCAACGTCACGCGGGACGATCTGGCCTCGTACGCGGGTATCTCTCCGCAGACCACGGACATCGTCAAGAGTGTCTACGCACTGCAGAAAGCCAAAGCCATCTCCTCCTACGCCGGCGTGAGCCAGTCCATGAAGCGTGTCCAGGACAACGTGACCCGGCGCATTGCGGCTGCCGGGCGGGAGGGGGTGTCCGATGGATGACGCCTTCACCATGCTCGGCGAGCTGCTCCTTGAGCTGGACGACGCGGAATCGATGCCGACAGACATCGATTTCGGCGATGAGACGCACTGGGCACCCGTACAGGAACCCGCCCAGCTCGCCGACGGGCCGGCCAGTCTCCTGGATCTGAGGGGGGCGCCGCCCACGGGGGACGCTGACGCTGTTGACGGGATCAAGTGGGCGGAGTTCCCCAACCCGTTCTTCGATTCCTGACTTCCGCCGCACCGACTGATGCGTTCGTGCGGCGGCACGACTCTCACTGCATCTGCCGCCGCACCAGCTCGTGCAACCGCCCACCCGTGTCCGCCAACAACTGTGCGGGCGGCCCCTGTTGGACGACGCGGCCCTCCGACATGACGATCACGCGGTCGGCGTCCATCACCGTGGAGAGGCGGTGGGCGATGACGATGCGGGTGGCGTTCAGGGCGCGGGTGCTGTCGATGACCGTGCGTTGCGTCTCGTTGTCCAGGGCGCTCGTCGCCTCGTCGAAGAAGAGCACGCGGGGGCGGCGGATCAGGGCCTGGGCGATCATCAGGCGCTGGCGTTGGCCGCCGGAGACCGCGCCGCCGCCGGAGATCATCGTGTGCAGGCCCATCGGCATGCGCTTGATGTCCTCGGCGAGGCCTGCCATCGCCGCGGCCTCCCACGCCTCCTCCTGCGTGAACGTCTCGGCGCCGCAGATGCAGTCCAGGATCGAGCCGGTGAGCGGCTGGGCGTTCTGCAGGACGACGCCGCACTGGCGGCGGACGGCCGCCTGGTCCAGGGCCGAGAGGTCCTGACCGTCGTAGAGGACGCTGCCCGAGACGGGCTTGTCGAAGCCGATCAGAAGGCGGAGCAGTGTCGACTTGCCGCAGCCGCTGGGGCCCACGACCGCCACGAACTCGCCCGGCCGGATGGCCAGGGACACATCGTCAAGGACCAAGGGGCCGTCGTCCGCGTAGCGGAACGAGAGTGCGCGGGCCTCGATCTCGCCCTGCAGCTCGCCCGGCTGCGTGCTCGCGCCCCGCACCTCGGGCGCCTCGTCGAGCACCGGCTTGATCTGCTCGAACATCGGAAGGACCGCGGCGGCGGAGAGCAGCGCGCCGGTGAGCTGTGTGACTGACGTCAGGAGCATCGTCACCGCCGTGCTGAAGGTGAGGAACTCCCCCGCGGTGAGACTGCCGCGGGCCGGGCCCGCGAGGAGGATGAACATGATGAGCGTGCAGAGCGGGAGGTAGACCGAGTTGAGGACCGTCGTGACGTTCTTGATGCGGCCCGCGCGCTGTTGCAGCTCCCGGCTGCGTGCGAACTCGCCCGCCCACGCCGCGTACGCGAAGCTCTCCGCGCCTGCGACGCGGAGTTTGGGCAGGCCGCGCAGTGTCTGGAAGGCTTGGTTGTTGAGCTTGTTGCTCAGCTCCACCAGGCGGCGCTGCCAGCGCAGTTCCCACAGGCCGAGTGTGAGGAACACCGCCGCGATGACGGCCAGCATCGCCAGCGCGGCAAGCGCCAGGGGGACGCTGTAGAGCAGCAGCAGGACCAGGTTCATCGCGCCGATCGAGCCCGCCTGCAGCGCGACGGGGCCGATGCCCGAAAGGACCCGGCGGATCGCGCTGACGCCCATCGCCGCGCTCGCCAGTTCACCGGTGGAGCGCGAGGCGAAGAAGCGCGTGGGCAGGCGCAACAGCCGGTCCCAGACCGCCGGTTGGAGGGCGCTCTCCATGCGGCCTTCCATCCTGAGGATGGTGAGGTTCTGGAGCAGCATGAAGGCCGCCGAGACGATGCTCGTGATCATCACGGCCAGGGACACCTGGACGATGAGGCTCTTCTCGCCGTTCGGGACGAACACGCCGAGGACTTGGCCTGTCGCGATCGGCACGAGCGCCCCGATCGCGACCGTCACCACACCGGCGATCGCCAGATTGCGTACGTCGACGCCGGTGCCCTTCATGCTGAAGCGGAAAAGGCTCCACGGCGTCAACGTCCCCTCGGGCAAGGGGCGGTAGAACATCACCGCCTGCGGTTCGAACTCGTCCGCGTTGCTCTGGTCGATCCGCATGCGCCGCCCGGATGTGGGGTGCACGGACTCGTAGCCGCCCCGCCGCCACAGCAGCGCGACCGGCGCCCCGCTGGCCGCGCGATGCCCGACCAGCGGGCCGGTGTTCTCCCGCCACCAGCGCCCGTCGAGCCGTACGGCGCGGGTGCGGATGCGCGAGGCCACCGCGACCTGCTCCACCGGGTCGATCCGGTCGCTGACCGCACCACCCTCCGCCGCGCCGGACAGTGTGATGCCCGCCGCCTCTGCGACAAGACGGCAGGCCGCGTACGTCGCGTCGTCACCGCCCCGGGATTCGCTGCGGCGTGCACCGCCCCTGCCGGAGCGGCCGATGGAGTCGATCAGGGTGCGGTCGGCCTGCGCGCGGACCGTCTCGCCCGCCTTGATGCCGGCCGCCGTGCGGTCCTCGTGGGCCCGCTCCAGGCGCTCGATCCAGCGGTCGAGGGTCGAGAGCAGCCGGTACTGCTGGTTGACCATGCGCTGCCACATGGCGGCGTCGACAAGCAGATCGCCCGCGGCCTCGGCGCTGTAGGCGGAGCCGTACTGCACGCTCCCTGGCGCGACCGGCATCCAGAGGATGTCGTCGTCGGTCACCACGTCGTCGCCCATGGTGCGGCCGTCGAGCGGCGCCTCGAAGAGGACCCGGTGGCTGCGTCCGATGCCGAGCGCGAAGGCGTGCTCCAGGAGACTCAGGGCCTGGTCCTGGGTGTCGTACTGACTCGGGTACTGCTGCTCGTACGCCCAGGTGTCGCCGTAGTCGGGGCGGTAGAGCTCGCGCAGCGGGATCCGGCGCAGTTCGCAGCCCTGGAGGGGGCGTCCGACGAGGGTGTGCTGCGGGCCCTCGACGGGGCCGAGGAGCAGGGTGCCCGGTTCGAGGCGGCCGAGGAAGTGCCAGTGGCCCTGCTGCACGGCGTCGACCGCGAACAGGTCGAGCGCGCCGGCCACGACGAGCCAGAGCACCTGCGGGCCTTCGAGATGCACGCTGCGCAGGCCCGTGCAGTCGGCCGGTGTGCCGAGCGCGCCGAAGGCGGCGGCGACCGCGTCGTCGTTGTACGCGGCCTGGGTGTACTGCTCCGGTACCGAGGTCACCTCAGTGCTCCTTGACCAGGTCGGCGTAGGGTCCGCCGGCGGCGACGAGGTGTTCGTGGCGTCCGCGTTCCACGATCGAGCCGTGGTCCAGGACGACGATCTCGTCGCTGTCGCGCACGGTGCTCAGGCGGTGCGCGATGACGACGCAGGCGCAGCCGCGGCGGCGCAGGTTGTCGATGATGACCTGCTCGGTCTCCGCGTCCAGGGCGCTTGTCACCTCGTCGAGGACGAGGATGCTGGGGCGGCGGACCAGGGCCCTGGCGATCTCCAGGCGCTGGCGCTGGCCGCCGGAGAAGTTGCGGCCGTCCTGCTCGACGCGGCCGTGGATGCCGCCGGGCCTGCGGGCCACGACCTCGTACAGGCAGGCGTCCTTGAGGGCGGCGACGACGGCGTCGTCCGGGATGGAGGGGTCCCACAGTGCGACGTTGTCGCGGATGGTGCCCTCGAAGAGGAAGACGTCCTGGTCGACGAAGGAGACGGAGGCGGCGAGCGCACCGCGCGGGATGTCCTCCAGACGCTGCCCGTCGATACGGATGGTCCCCTCCCAGGGGCTGTAGAGCCCCGAGATCAGCCGGGAGACGGTCGACTTGCCGCTGCCGGAGCCGCCGACGAGCGCGACCTGCTGGCCGGGTCCGACCGAGAGGGAGAAGCCGGTCAGGAGCGGCTTGTCTAGGGGGCTGTAGCCGAAGGTGATGTCGTCGAGCGTGACGTGGCCCTTGAGGCGTCGGGTGCTCGCCTCCGGCTCGGGGCGGGAGTAGAGCGTGTCGACGGGGAAGTTCTCAACGTCCTTGAGGCGGGCGACGTCGGCGCCGAAGTCCTGGATCCGGCCCGCGACGCCGTTCAGGCGGGTGATCGGCGCGGTGAAGCGCGTGACGAGCGCCTGGAACGCGACGAGCAGACCGATGGACAGATGCCCTTCCACCGCGCGCAGGCCGCCGATCCACAGGATCAGCGCGCTGTTGAGCGTGGCGAGGGTCGGCGCGACGACGCCGAGCCAGGCGCTCGGCACACCGAGGCGCTGCTGCTCCTCCAGGGTGGTGGCGTGCTGGCCCGCCCACCGCCGGAAGTAGCCGTTCTCGCCTCCGGTGGCCTTCATCGTCTCGATCAACTGCAGGCCGGTGTACGAGGTGTTGGTGAGCTTGGCGCTGTCGGCGCGCAGCTTCTGGGTGCCGGTGGCCCGCAGCCGGATGACGATGCGCATCGCGACGATGTTCAGGAGGGCGATGCCGACGCCGACGAGGGTGAGCTGGGGGTCGTACGTCCACAGCAGGGCCGCGTAGAGGAGTACGACAATGCCGTCGACCCCGGCGGCCGTGAGGTCCCGGGCCAGGGTCTCGGCGACCGCGTCGTTGGACGCGAGCCGCTGGACGAGGTCGGCCGGGCTGCGCTGGGCGTAGAACGTGACGGGCAGGCGCAGCAGATGGCGCAGGAAGCGGGCGCTGCTCAGCGTGGAGGAGATGATGCGGCCGCGCAGCAGGTTCGCCTGTTGCAGCCAGGTCAGGACCACGGTGAGCCCGACCATCGCGCCCATCGACGCGAACAGCGCGCCGAGCAGGGAGGTCTGATTGCCGATCAGGAACAGGTCGATGTACGTACGGCTGAGCGCGGGCAGCGCCGCGCCGACCGCGACGAGCAGCAGGCTGGCGAAGAGCGCGGCGAGCATGGTGCCGGTGGTGCCGCGCAGCCGCGCGGGCATCGCCCGCATGACGCCGGGCTTGCGGCCTCCCGTACGGAAGTTCTCGCCCGGTTCGAGGACCAGGACGACACCGGTGAAGCTGGTGTCGAAGTCCTCCGAGGGGACGAAGCGCCGCCCCTTGTCCGGGTCGTTGATGTGCACGCCGCGGCGGCCGAGGCGGCGCCCCATGCCGTCGTAGACGACGTAGTGGTTGAACTCCCAGAAGAGGATCGCGGGCGCCTTCACCTCGGCGAGGGCGGCCGGTTCCATCTGCATGCCCTTGGCCGTGAGGCCGTAACTGCGCGCCGCCTTCAGGAGGTTGCTGGCCCGCGAGCCGTCGCGGGAGACGCCGCACGCGATGCGCAGCTCCTCCAGCGGGACGTGCCGTCCGAAGTGGGCCAGGACCATGGCGAGGGCGGCGGCGCCGCACTCCACGGCTTCCATCTGCAGGACGGTGGGGGTACGGACGGTCTTCTGCCGCTTGCCCTTCGACGCGGGGCGCGGCGCTGCCCGGCGGCGGTTGCGCTGCGGGGGCTCGGGGCGGTGCCTTCGACGGCCGCCGGGGGGCGGCAACTGCTGCTGGTGCGCCGGGGAGGGGTGCGGTGCGGTCACGGAAGCAGCCAATCGATCGGGCGCTGCTCGGCGAGGTGGAAGGCGCCGGTGGCCAGGGTCATGGAGTCGAGTGCGAAGGGCGGGCCGCCGGCGGATGACCACTTGTAGCCGGACTTGGTGCCGGAGGAGGCTTCCAGGCTCACGAGGACGGCCACGGGCGGCCCGTCCTTGGTGAACTGCCCGGCCAGTTCCTTGTCGCCGAGGAACCCGCTGATCTTCTGTTGGCTCTGGGCGGCCCGGCCGATCGCCTTCACGCGGCCGCGCAGTTTGCCGTACTCCTCCGTGGACACGGACTGGACGGTGAGGTCCACCGAGGCGCCGACGGGCACAGTGGCCGCGCTGTCCGCGGGTACGTAGAGCATCGCGAGGAGCGGGTCGTCGCCGCCCGAGACACGCTCGACGGTCGCGACGTCGGCGCCGGTGGTGACGACGGTGCCGATCCTGGCGACCAGCGTGGTCACCCGGCCCGCGGCGATGGAGCGCACGACCTTGTCGCCTTGGTCCGTACGGACTTTGAGCACCGGAGCGCCCGCGGCGACCCGTTTGCCCTCGTCGGCCAGGACGCGGGTCACCTGTCCGGTGACGGGGCTCTGCAGGACGTAACTGCCCTGGCCGTGGGTGAGGATGCCGGGCGCCCTGAGCGTGGAGGAGATCGAGCCCGTCACGGCCCAGACGCTCGCGGCGGCCATGACGACGACGGTGACGGCGAGCACGAGCAGGCCCTGGGGTCGGGCGTAGCGCACCGGCAGGTCGAGTTCCTCGGGCGACTGCAGCTTGGACAGGGCCTGTTGACGGAACTGCACGGAACGCTTCCTCTATCTTGCCTAGGGCGTCCGTGAGCCCCGGAACTGGGTGTTCCGGGGCTCACGAATCATGGTGCGTCAGTGAGCGAGATGCTCAGAGACCGGCGACCGTGCTGGTGGCCAGGCCCGCGAGGGGGGCCGTGTTCAGGCCGGTGGTGCCCTCGACGATGCCGACGGCCGTGCCGACGGTGGAGGAGACGGGGGCGATCGAGTCGACGGCGCCGGTCACGGTGCCGACGGCGTTGGCGGAGAGGCCACCCGAGACGTTGTCGAGGTCGGCGTCGGAAATCTCGAGGGTCTCGACCTGGGGGGTGTAGTTCATGGTGTGAGCTGCCCTTCTCATGAATGTTGCAAAAGTGTTTCCAAACACTGCGGAACCTGATGTGCGAATTCCGCGGTGGCCAGGATCAAAGCACGTTCGCACGTCGTACATCCAATCGACGAGGTGACGTCCTGGGGTGCGTGCGGCATCGAATCACCGCTGCGTGCAGGCATGTTCACCGCGTGGGGGCAGCACCTTCACAAGATTCACAGAAGGAAATCTCGTGAGCGGAAGGACTCCGTCCACCAAAGCGGACACTCTCGCATCAAAGCGCAAGTCCTGTGGTCAATGCACGAGACTTCTTGTGGAGTGTTCGCCGAATAGCGTGACTGGGCTGCGTATTCGATGTGCAGGTTTATTGAAGGCGTGCCGAATCGTGGCCGAAGGGGACACCGCCGTCGGTTCAGGCCTCCGCGACCGTTCCGTCGGTGGATGCGCCGGATGCGATTCCGTGGCCTGGCTCCGGCACCGCCTCCGGGGCAAGGAGCACCGATCGGCGGCCGTCGACACCGACCGGCACGTCGCCGTCGATGGTGACGCGGCGCAGCGTGCGCTCGTGGTCGTCGGAGTCGTCGACTCCGTAGTGCTGCGTGGCGCGGTTGTCCCAGATGGCGACGTCGCCCGCGCGCCACTGCCAGCGCACCGTGTTCTCCGGCCGCTCCACGTGCGACTGGAGTACGCCGATCAGGGCGCGGGAGTCCGCGGCCCTGAACCCGCTGAGCTTCTGCAGGAAGTTGCCCAGGATCAGGGTGCGTTCACGGGTCTCGGGGTGGACGCGGACCACGGGGTGCTCCGTCTGGAACTTGACCGCGGTGAACACCTTGCGGTGCTGGTCGAGCGCCGCGGACGAGGCGCCGGGGCGGGTGGCCGCGTAGTCGTAGTCATTGGTGTGCACGCCGCGCACGCTGTCGGCGAGGATCCGCAGCGGCTCGGGCAGGTCCCGGTACGCGGCGGCGGTGTTGGACCACAGGGTGTTGCCGCCGTACGGCGGGATGACCTCGGCGCGGAGGATGGAGAACGCCGGGTAGGCGGGGACGAACGTGACGTCGGTGTGCCACTGGTTGGCGCGGCCGCCGTGGTCGTTGTCGATGCCGAGGGCGTAACGGCCGTCCACCGAGGGCACGGTGGGATGGGCGACAGGGGTGCCGAGCAGCCGGGCGAAGGCCTCGTGGCTCTCCCCGTCGAGGTGCTGCTGGTCGCGGAAGAAGACGACCTTGTGCTTGAGGAGCGCGGCGCGCACGGCGGTCACGGTCTCCTCGTCCAGGTCACCGCCGAGGCGGACCCCGGCTATCACCGCGCCGATCCGGCCGCCTACTTTCTGGACGGTGTGGGTGGGGGTCTCGGGGGTTTCCACTACGGGTGCAGAGGTCATGGGGTTGAAATCCCTTCGGTGGGGCGGGTGTTGGGTGTTGGGTGTGCTCGGAGCGGAGGGAGGTCAGCGCACGCATACGGCGTTGATGTCCACCCGAGTTGAGGCGTGAGGACGCGAGGAAAGAGAGAAGCCGCAGAAGCAGCAGAAGCCGAAGCCGAAGCAAGGGAAGGCGGCGGTTCAGGCCACGTGCAGACGACACGCCTCGGAGGCGAGGCGGCCCAGGTCCACGTGGAGCCGCGGGACGAGAGGGGTCATCGCGGTCATGTCCTGGAGCATGGGCGCCCGCCGGAAGCGTGGTCAAGGCCTCCCCCGCCCGCTTCACGACCCTGCAATGAGCCCGGCATCGGGGTCGCTCCTGCCCGCCCCGGAGAATCCGGACGAGATCCGCACGGTCATGACCGGCCATGACCAGGGGCGATACGTGCCGTTCAGGGCGGTGCAGCATAATGCGGCCATGCGGATCTCAGCCAGGGCGGACTACGCGGTACGTGCCGCGCTGCAACTCGCCGCGTGCCAGGACGACGGGCCGCTGAAGGCCGAGGCCATCGCGGACGCCCAGGAGATCCCGCACAAGTTCCTCGAAGGCATCCTCAACGACATGAGGCGCGGTGGTCTCGTCCTCAGCCAGCGCGGCGGCAACGGCGGCTACCGCCTGGCCAGGCCTGCGGACCGCATCAGCATCGCCGACGTCATCCGCGTCGTGGAGGGCCCCTTGGTCTCGGTACGCGGAGTGCGCCCGCCGGAGCTGGCTTACAGCGGGCCCGCGGAATCGCTGCTGCCGCTGTGGATCGCCCTGCGGGCGAATGTCCGCCAGATCCTGGAGGGCGTGTCCCTGGCCGACGTCGCGGGCGCCGAACTCCCCACCACGGTCACGGCGCTCGCCTCGGATCCCGCGGCCTGGACGAACCCTTAGGCCCACAACCCCTCAGCCCTTCAGGCCGGAGCGGGCCCGGCGAGGTCGAGGGCCAGTTGGTTTCCCCAGTCGTTGGTGAAGACGGCCCTCGCTCCTTCAAGGCGTACGCCCACGAACGGGTTGGAGCAGAACATGACGGCGACCCACAGCAAGGAGCGGTCGGCGTCGAGACGGGCGAGGTAGCCGATGTTGCCCATTCCGCTGCCCCCGCCGGACATCCAGCCCGCTCCGTCCGGCAGCGGACTCTCGAAGCAGGGGTGTGCCTCGGTGACACCGTCCTCCTCGACGGCCCGGGCCACGTCGACCGGCTCCCCCAGACAGAAGGGGATCGGCTGCCGCGCGTCCGGGTGATACGCACCGGGACCGTCCACGTAGACCTCAAGGCCGGTGTCGTCCGACCGGTACAGCCCGTCGCGGAAGGGCATCTCCCCCGCTGCCCACAGCCGCTCGATCAGCCCCATAGCCCCCACGCCTCCCATCCCACCCCTCTGAAGCCCTAGCCCCGGTTGCGCGGGTGGTTGCGCGCGGTGCGTTCGTTGCCGTGCTTGTACGCGCCCGTCCAGCGGGCCATCACCAGCTGGGCATCGCCCGACTCGACCTCGGCGAGGAACTTCTCGGCGCGCGCACCACGCAGCGTGCCTGCCGCACGGCCGTGATGAGTGATCGTCACACTGGCGTCGGAATGCTGCTCATAGGTGAACCCGGAAGGTCTTGGCATGGTCGGATGCTAGGCACCCGGACCGTGGTTCCGTAACCGAATTTCGCTCCGGCCGCGGGACGGTCCGCAGGACAAGAGGCAGGAAGGGCCACCGTCCGGCCGACCCTCGCGATCCCACACACCGAGACACCGCGGTCCGCCCCTTGAACACCCCCTTGTCGCGGCAGGAGTTCGCGCCCACTATTCCTATCAATCAGGTAGGGAAACTAGGAATCTGTGAGGCGTCCCCGTGACAACGCTGATCCCCTCCGCCTCGCCGCGCGTCATCCGGGAACTCGCCGACGACCTCGCCGTCGACGCGGACCTGCGCGACCGGGCGGGCAAGCCCCCGTTCGACGAGGTCTCGCGGCTGCGCGAGGCGGGCCTTCCCGCGCTCCTGACGCCGGCAGGCCAGGACGGTCCGGACGGCCGGGGCAGCGACTGGCGCACGGCGTGTACGGCGGTCAGGGACATCGCGGCGGCGGACAGCTCCATCGCGGAACTCCTCGCGCACCACCACGCCCTGTCGTGGAGTCCGCGCCTCTTCGGTACGCCCGAGGACGCCGACGCACTCGAACTGCGCGCCGTACAGGAGCAGTGGCTCTGGGGCGGCGACATCGAACTGCCGGACGCGCAGACGGACACCGACCTCGCGCTCGCCCCGGCCGCCGACGGCGCCGACGGGTACGTCCTGCACGGTCGGCGGTCCCTGACCGCGGGCGTCGCCGTCGCGGACCGGCTCGTCCACACGGCGCGGCGCACGGACAGCGGCGCATGGGTGGTCGTCCATGTGGACCCTGCCCATCCCGGCGTCCAGGCCGAACCGGCGCACGACCTGCTCGGCCAGCGTCTGAGCGGCGCGGGCGGAGTCAGCTACGACGGCGTACCGGTGGCCGCGCACCAGGTGCTCGGCACGGTCCCCGTCGACGAGCACGAGATCTCACCGTTCACCGCGCTCGCCCCACTCGCCCGCCGTCTCCTGCTCGTCCAGGTCGGTCTGGGCAACGCGGAGGGCGCCCTGGCCGAGGCGCGGGACATCAGCCGTGCCCTGCCGCGCCCCGGCCCGTTGGCCGCTCTCGACAACGGAGGAGACTGCGGGCTGCCGCCCACCGACCCCTATCTGCTGCTTGCCTACGGCGAGTTGGCGACGGCAGCGCACAGCGCCGCTGCGGTGGCGGAACGCGCGACGGAGGCGTTGGCCCAGGGCCTGGCGACGGGGCCCGCGCTCGGCGCCGACGAGCGTGCCGACATCGCGTTCCTCGTGGGCGCGGCGGAAGCGGTCACGACGCGGGCCGCCCTGCACATCACCACCCGCGTCCTCGAACTCACCGCCGACGCGCCCTCCCCTTCGACCGATCCCGGCCTCGACAGGTTCTGGCGCAACGCCCGCGCCCTGACGGCGCACAGCTCCGCCGCGCACCGCCTCCGTGACATCGGGGAGCACTACCTCAACGGCCTTCAGTAGCCGTCAGCCTCGCTCTCCTTCCGGCACGTACGATCTTCGGACACCGGGACCCGTACAGCCCGACGCCCTGCGGCCGTCCCGTTCCGCGTCCGCAAAGGCCGAGAGGGAAGCACCCGTTGAACACCGGCAGCTACTACGAGCCCATCGACGAGCACCGCTACAAGCCCACGCCCCACGTCGGCGGCGCCTGGGCCTCCGACGAACAGCACTTCAGCCCGCTCGGCGGCCTCATCGTCCACGCCATCGACCGGCACCTGGCGGCCAGGCCGGACAGCGGCCTTGTCCTGTCCCGGATCAGCTTCGACATCCTCGGGCGCCCCGCTCTCGACGAGTGCGAGATCCGGGTGGAGACGATCCGGCCAGGCCGCACCATCGAACTGCTCGAAGCCGTCGTGCTCATGGCCGACCGTCCGGTGGTACGCGCCCGGGCCTGGCTCCTCGCCTCGATCGACACCGGCGCCGTCGCCGGCGGCGGCGGCGCCGAAAGGCTCACCCCGCCCGAGGCACTCGAGCCTTGGCCCATGGCTTCCTTGTGGCCCGGCGGGTACATCGCCTCGCTGGACGTCCGCCCCCTCGCGCCCCCGCAGCCGGGCCGTACGACGGCGTGGATCTCCACCGACCTCGACCTCGTCGCCGGGCAGACCGCGAGCACGCTCGCGTCCTACATCGCGCTGGTCGACACGGCCAACGGCATCGCCGTACGCGAGCAGCCCACCGCCTGGATGTTCCCCAACGTCGACCTCACCGTCCACCTGCACCGTCAGCCCGAAGGCGATTGGACCGGACTCGACACCACGGTGGCCTTCGGACCCACCGGCCAGGGCATCACCAGCACCGTGCTGCACGACATCACCGGCCCCGTCGGACACGCGCAGCAGATGCTCACCGTCCGTCCCCTGTAGACCACGGACCACCGGGTCACCAGAAGTGGCTCGACGGCGTGCACAAGCCATGAGATCGTCCGGTTCGCCCCGCATGTCGCGTCCATGACATCGTCACACGGTCGACCCACAACGTTCATACAGTGACGCACTCACCCGTGCCACTCTCCCGTTGGCCCACTTGTCAACTCGCGTAGAACGCAGGCCCTGTTGGAGGGATCCGCGGTGCGCGAGCCTCCGGGAGAGGACACCCCCACATGCCCGTCCCTCACATACGTCGCTGGAAACCGCTTGCCATGACGGCCGCCGCGGTCCTCGTCGGGATCACCCTCCCGGCCGCCGCCGACGCCGCGACCACGGCCCCCACGCCGACCGCGGCATCCGCAGGCGCCTATGACGACACGTACTACCAGGACGCGCTCGGCAAGACCGGTCCGGAGCTGAAGAGCGCCCTGCACACGATCATCAGCGACCAGACCAAGCTCTCGTACGACCAGGTCTGGGACGCACTGAAGGTCACCGACGAGGACCCGGCCAACAGCGGCAACGTGATCCTCCTCTACACCGGCCGCTCGCAGAGCAAGGACAGCAACGGCGGCGACCCGGACCAGTGGAACCGTGAGCACGTCTGGGCCAAGTCCCACGGCGACTTCGGCACCGCGACCGGCCCGGGGACCGACATCCACCACCTCCGCCCGGAGGACGTGTCGGTCAACAGCACCCGCGGCAACAAGGACTTCGACAACGGCGGCAGCGCGGTCGGCGAGGCGCCGGGCAACAACACCGACGCCGACTCCTTCGAGCCCCGTGACGCCGTCAAGGGCGACGTGGCCCGGATGATCCTCTACATGGCCGTGCGCTACGACGGCGAGGACGGCTTCGCCGACCTCGAGCCCAACGACAAGGTCGACAACGGTAGCGCCCCCGCCATCGGACGCCTGTCCGTGCTGAAGCAGTGGAGCGACGAGGACCCGCCGGACACGTTCGAGAAGAACCGCAACCAGGCGATCTACGACCAGTTCCAGCACAACCGCAACCCGTTCGTCGACCACCCCGAGTGGGTCGGGGCGATCTGGTAGATCACGGCCCGCTGTTGTGGCAGCGGCCTCTGGTGCGCTGCCACAACAGGTGATTGACGGGACGTCAGGAAACGGACGTCAGGAAACGACGTCTCCCAACGGCTTGCCGTCCAAGTGGCCGACGACGTTCTGGATCGCGGCCAGGCCGATGCGGACGAGTGTCTCGCGTGTGACGCCCGCGACGTGCGGGGACAGCACCACGTTCGGTGCCTTCAGGAGGCGCAGGGCGGCCGTGGGCGGCTCGGGGTCGAAGACGTCGATGCCCGCCCCGGCCAGCGTGCCGGCCGTGAGCGCGTCGGCGAGGGCGTCCTGGTCGATGAGCGCGCCCCGGGAGGTGTTGATGACGAAGGCCGTCGGCTTCAGGAGGGCGAGCCGCTCGGCGTCCAGGAGGTGACGGGTGTCCTTCGTGAGCGGGGCGTGCAGGGTGACGTAGTCGGACGTACGGAGCAGCTCGTCGAGTTCGACGTGGCGCGCGCCGCCGAGCCGGGCCTCCTTCTCCGCTGCCACCGGCCTGGGTCCCGCGTAGACGATGCCCATGTCGAACACGACCGCGCGGCGGGCGACTTCCTCGCCGATGTTGCCGAGGCCGATGATTCCGAGCGTCTTGCCGGAGAGTTCCGTGATGGACCGCTGGAGACGGGGCAGCGCCCAGTCGGCCTCGACGAGAGCGGTGTGCGCCGGGATCAGCTGCTTGGCGAGGGCCAGCATGAGGGCGAAGGTCTGCTCGGCCACGTTCTGCTTCTCGGCGCCGCTGGAGCCGATCGAGCAGACGGAGACGGAGCGTGCGCGGGCGGCGTCCACGTCGACGTAGTCGAAGCCGTGGCTCGCGCACTGGACGACCTCAAGGTCCGGGGCCGCGGCGATGTGCTCGGCGGTGACGGGCGCGAGGCCGGTGATGATGACGTGCGCCTCGTGCAGGGCCGCGGGGTCCTCGTCGGCCGACTCCACGACGGTGACGTGCGCCGACGCGGGAAGCAGCCCGGCGAGGGCGCCTCCGGCCGCGCGGCCGCCCACGTGGGGCGAGACGATGGCGAGGACGTTCTTCACGGCGGTCATGCGGTCTCCTCGATCAGGTCGTCGGGGGTGAGCGTGCCGGGCCCGGCGTGTCCGGACAGGGCAAGGGTGAGGTCGAGTTCGGCGAGCAGACAGCGGATCACGTGGTCGACGCCCGCCTGGCCGTCCAGGCCGAGCCCATAGGCGTAAGGACGGCCCACGAGCACGGCCTCCGCGCCGAGCGCGAGTGCCTTGAAGATGTCGTCGCCGGTGCGGATGCCGCTGTCGAACAGGACAGTGAGCCGGTCGCCGACCGCCTCCACGACGCGGGGCAGCGCGTCGGCCGCCGCGACGGAGCCCGCGACCTGGCGCCCGCCGTGGTTGGAGACCACCACCCCGTCCATGCCGGCGTCGGCGGCGCGGCGCGCGTCGTCCGGGTGCAGGATGCCCTTGAGGACGATCGGGCCGTCCCAGTTCTCGCGCAGGAACGCCAGGTCCGGCCAGGTCTTCGCGGGGTCGGCGAACATGCCGACGAAGTGCATCACGGCCGCGTTCGGGTCCTCGTGCACCGGCTTGGCGAGGCCCGCCAGGAACGCCGGGTCGCTGAAGTAGTTCGCGGTGCCCACGCCGTGCAGGAAGGGCAGATACGCCTGGTCGAGGTCGCGCGGTCGCCAGGCAAGGAGCGGGGTGTCGAGCGTGACGACCAGCGCGGTGAAGCCCGAGGCCTTCGCCCGGTCGAGGAAGCTCTTGGTGACGTCACGGTCCTTGGCCCAGTACAGCTGGAACCACCGCTGCCCGTCCCCCATCTCCTTGGCCACCTGCTCCATGGGGGTGCTGGAGGCGGAGGACAGGATGTACGGGACGCCGCGGGCCGCTGCCGCGCGTGCGGCGGCGGACTCGCCCTCCGGGTGCATGATCGACAGGACGCCGACGGGCGCGAGGGCGAGCGGCGCGGGCAGCCGGTGGCCGAGCACCTCCACGGACAGATCGCGTTCGTGTACGTCGCGCAGCATGCGCGGCACGATCCGGCGCCGGTCGAGCGCCTCGCGGTTGGCGCGGGCGGTGCTGCCGTTGCCCGCGCTTCCCGCGACATAGCCGACGGGGCCCGGCCCGAGCCGCTGCTCGGTCAGCTCTTCGAGGCGGGTCAGATCGGTGGGCAGGCGGGGTACGGCGCCTGTCATGCCGTTGAGATAGATCTCGTACTGGAAGTCGGCCCAGTTCGGCGAGGTCGTCATGTGGTGGGTCCCGTCCCGTCTCCGTGAGACTGCGCTGTCTACCCGACGATCCTTGCCACTGTGACAAGCCCCGTCCATGGTCGTACGCACCCTTTTCCGATGGGACTATCACCCTGTGACAAACAAGCGGGAACGCGTCCGGCAGGAACTCCTGGCCGATCCCCGCCTCGTCGAGGCGGTCGTCGACGCGGTGCACGAGCAGGTTCCGGCGTACACGGCGCTCGACGGCAGCAGGTTTCCCGAGGCGACGGACCTCCTCCTCGACCACTGGGTCACGGACGGTGCGATCGGCGACGCCGAGCTGCGGCGCTTCCGCGGGATCGCGGCGGCGCGGGCGGCTGACGGCCGCCCCTTGCAGGCCGTCCTTCGCGCCTACCGGGTGGCGGCCGCGGTGCTCGCGGACGAGGTCGCCGCCCGCGCGCCGCAGCTGTCCGCGAAGGACGCCTTCGCCCTCACCCAACTGCTGCTCACCGCCATGGACACCATTTCCGAGGAGATGACGACGGCGTACGCGGCCACCAGCGAACGCCTCACGGGTGACCGCGACAGGTCGCTGCAGCTGCTGCTCGACGACCTGATCGCGGGCCGGCACGCGTCGTTGGGCGCGCTCAGCGCGAGGGCGTCACGCCTTGGCGTTCAACTCCCCGAGCGCTACTGCCTGTTGGTGGCGGAACCGGTGGACCATGGCGTCCTGGACGGCGGTTCCTCCGACATCTCCCTCACCGCGTCGACCGCCCTGCTCGCCGCCCTCGGTGGCGGCGGGGCGCGGGGCACGTCCCTCGCGGCGACCCACGGTTCGCGGGCCGTCCTGCTCCTTCCTGCCGCGTCCGCCGGCGCCGTACCCGACGTGCTGCGCCGGTACGCCTGGCGCGGCTGCGTGATCTCGGGCGAGAGCCTGGACCGTGTCGCGGTCGCCCACCGGCTCGCCGCGGGCGCCCTGGACACCGCTCCCCCGCACGCCCACCACACCGACCGGGTCCTCGCCGACGCCGACGCGCACGTCCTCGCACTGCTCGCGGGGCACCCCGTGGTGAGCCCCGACCAGATCGGCCGCATCGTCCTCGGCCCCCTCGTGGACCGCGCCCAACGTCACCTCCTGGAAGCCCTCACCGCGTACATCGACACCGGCTCCGCCAACGCAGCGGCCCGCGAGCTGCACCTGCACCCCCAGTCCGTGCGCTACCGCCTGCGCCGCGTCCGCGACATCACGTCCCGCGACCCCCAGGACCCCTGGCAGCGCCTCACCCTGGACATCGCCCGCACGATCGTGCTCGGGGGCCGGAACGGATAGCCGTCCGCCGGGCGCTGTGGCACCC
>NZ_BAAAUG010000022.1:91679-100083 GCF_039533825.1 Streptomyces rectiviolaceus | reverse complement strand
TGCGCCGCCACTCCTCGGCGAGCAGTTCGTAGGAGCGCACCCGGTCGGCGTGTCCGTGGGTGATCGTGGTGATGAGCAACTCGTCGGCGCCGGTGGCTTCCTGGAGCTGTTCCAGGAGGTCGGCGACCCGCCCCGGGGAGCCGGTGAACTGGGTCTCGGTCCGGTCCTCCACCAGCGCTCGGTCCGCGTCGGTCCAGACGTGCCGGCGCGCCTCTTCCGGCGTGGGGTACTGGATGGCGCCCTCGGCCGTGCGGATGCTGCGGACCCATGGGGCGTAGCCCGCGGCGAGTTCGCGGGCGGTCTGATCGTCCTCGGCGACGACGACGTCCGCGGAGACGCTGACGTAGGGCTTGTCGAGTACGTCGGAGGGCTTGAACGCGGCGCGGTAGCCCTCCGCGGCCTCGAGCACCGTGCCCGGACTGACGTGGTAGTTCGCGGCGAAGGGCAGGCCGCCCCGGCCCGCGACGTCCGCGCTCTGGCCGCCGCTGCTGCCCAGGATCCACACCTGGATATCGGCACCTTCACCGGGGACGACATGCGCTTCGATGCCGTCGGCCGATCGGTACGTGCCCGCGAGCAGCGCGAGGATGTCGTCGACCTGCTCCCCGTAGTCCTGCGCCTGGGCGTGCGGCTGCTGGAGCAGCTTGCGCTGGAGGGCGACGCGGGGTGAGCCGAGCAGATGCTCGTAGGAGAACCGTGCCGGGATCCGCAGCCCGTTGGGTGCGCGGCCGTCGACGACGGGGGTCGCGGTGGGCGCCGGGGCGGCGGGCGTCCCGGGCGGTTTGCCGCCGGAGCGGCCGAGGCCCAGGTCGAGGCGCCCGGGATGCAGCGCGTCGATCAGGCCGAACTCCTCGACCGTGGAGAGTGCGGTGCGGTGACCGAGCTGTACGGCCCCTGCCCCGAGCCTGATCGTCGACGTCGCGGCGGCGGTCAGGGCGAGGACGACCGCGGGTGAGGTGCCGGCCACGCCCGGGTTGAGGTGGTGCTCGGCGAACCAGTAGCGGGCGTAGCCGAATTGCTCGGTCCGCCGGGCCAGGTCGATGGAGTTGTGCAGCGCCCCGGCCGCGGTGGAGCCGGACGAGACCGGGACCAGGTCGAGGACGCCGAGAGGGATGGCTGACATGGGTGGTGCTCCTCCTCAGTGGTCGGCCGACGCGGGCACGGGTGCGGGCACGGGCTCTGACTCGGGCTCAGGGAAGCGCGCCTCGGCGTCGGGGTGGGCCAGGCCGAGGTGGTCGCGCAAGGTGGTGCCCTCGTACTCCGTGCGGAAGACGCCGCGCTCCTGGAGCAGCGGGACCACGGTGTCGGCGAAGGCGTCGAGGCCGCCCGGGGTGATGTGCGGAACGAGGATGAACCCGTCGGACGCGTCGGCCTGGACGAAGGAGTTGATCGTCTCGGCGACGGTGGCCGGGGAGCCCACGAAGGACTGGCGGTTGCCGGTCTCGATGACGAGGTCGCGGATCGACCACTTGTTGGCCGCCGCGAGCTCGCGCCACTCCCGGGCGGTGGCCAGCGGGTCGCGGTACATCCGCACCTGGGCCCGGCCGCGGGCGATGGTGTGCTCGCCGACGTCAGGGTCGATGTCGGGCAGCGGGCCTTCCGGGTCGTACGCGGAGAGGTCGCGGTTCCAGACGAACTCCAGGTGCTTGATCGCTGTGGCGCCGCTGACCTGCTTGCGCCGCACCTCCCGGGAGAGTTCCTCCGCCTCCGCGTCCGTGTCCCCGAGGACGAAGGTCGCGGCGGGCAGGATGAGGAGCTGGTCGTGGGTGCGGCCGTGGCGGGCGAGGCGGCCCTTGACGTCCGTGTAGAACGCCTGACCTTCCTTGAGCGTGCTGTACCGGCTGAAGATCGCGTCCGCGCCGGCCGCCGCGAACTCGCGCCCTTCCTCCGAATCACCGGCCTGGAAGATGACCGGGCGGCCCTGCGGACTGCGCGGGACGTTGAACTGCCCCTGGATGTCGAAGTGTTGACCCTGGTGGACGAAGGCGCCCGCCTGGGCGTCGCGCAGGAAGGTGCCGCTCTCCTGGTCCGCGACGATCTCGTCACCGCGCCAGGAGTCGAACAGCTCATTGGCCGTACTCAGGAATTCCTTCGCCCTGGAGTAGCGCTCCTCCTGCGGCAGGAATCCGCCACGGCGGAAGTTCTCGCCGGTGAAGGCGTCCCAGGAGGTCACGACGTTCCACGCGGCGCGTCCGCCCGAGAGGTGGTCGAGGCTGGCGAACTGA
This sequence comes from Streptomyces rectiviolaceus, assembly GCF_039533825.1. Lineage (NCBI taxonomy): Bacteria > Bacillati > Actinomycetota > Actinomycetes > Kitasatosporales > Streptomycetaceae > Streptomyces > Streptomyces rectiviolaceus. Next base: position 97,858 of record NZ_BAAAUG010000022.1, on the reverse strand, counting down.
CGGGCCACTTCGTAGGGCTCGTTGAAGGTGGAGTTGATGGTGCCGGTCAGGCCGAGGTGTTCGGTGACGGCGGCGAGCGCGGTCAGGACGGCGAAGGTGTCGGGCCGCCCGACGACGTCCAAGTCGTAGATCTTCCCGCCCTGTTCACGCAGCCGCAGCCCCTCGGCGAGGAACAGGAAGTCGAACTTGGCGCGCTCCGCGGTCCGCGCGAAGTGCGCGAAGGAGCTGAACTCGATATGGCTTCCGGCCTCCGGGTCGCTCCATACGGTGGTGTTGTTGACGCCGGGGAAATGCGCCGCGAGGTGGATCTGCTTGAGCGGCTTGTCCGGTGACTTGCTCATGAGGGGTCCCTTCCGGTCCGGCTCAGGCGGTGGCGGCGTAGCGGCTTGCGGGGCGGGCGAGGCCCAGCAGGCCGCGCAGGGTGTCGGCTTCGTAGGCGTGCCGGAAGGCGCCGCGGCGCTGCAGTTCGGGCACCAGGCCGCGGGTGATCGCCGGGAGGTCGTGGCCGATGACGGCGGGACGCAGCCGGAACCCGGTAAGACCGGCCTGTCCCAACTCCAGGAGAAGTTCGGCCAGTTGCGCCGGTGTACCCGTGAAGACTCGCGCGTCGCTGGTGTACGGGTGACCGGCGAGGGCGTCCAGACGCTCCCTGCGGGCCGTGGCGGCGGCCGGGTCGTCGTCGAGGAACACGACCAGGTCACCGAAGAGATGCAGGGGTTCGCCGGTCCGCCCTGCCGCGTCCTGTTCGGCACGGACCGCCGTGACGACGACGCGTGCGTGCCCGGCGTCGCGCGGGGTGACGTATCCGATGTCGGCGGAGCGGCCGAGAAGCCGGAACGGCGCGTCATTCGCTGCCTCGTGGGCGAGCGCGCTGACCAGGGGCCTGCCCTGTGGCGGCCGTGGCGTGATCGAGGGCCCCTTGACGCTGAAGTGCTTGCCCTCGAAGTCGATGTAGTGCAGCTTGTCGCGGTCGATGAAGCGGCCGGTGGCGACGTCCCTGATCTCCGCGTCGTCCTCCCAGCTGTCCCAGAGCCGGCGCACGGCTTCGACGTGGTCGGCCGCCTCGTCGAAGAGGTCGACGGTCAACTCCCTGACGGCGGGGTCGTCGAGGTCCTCGATGCCGAAGGCGGGGAAGGTGCGGCGTCCGAAGTGCGCGGCCTCGTTGCGGCGTGCCGACACCTGGACCCGTACGCCCGCGCGGCCCGTGCTCACGTAGTCGAGCGTGGCGATCGCCTTGGATATGTGGAAGGGCTCCGTGTGCGTGGCCACCACCGTCGGCACCAGTCCGATGTGGCTGGTCAGCGGGGCGACGCGGGCGGCGATGAGGACGGCGTCGAGCCGTCCGCGGACCTGATCGGTGCGCCCGTCGGGTTCGGTGAAGTGCGAGGACTGCAGCCCGAGGGCGTCCTCGATCGTCACGAAGTCGAGCAGGCCGCGTTCGGCCTCGGTGATCTGATCGGCCCAGTACTGGGCGGTGAGCAACTCCCGGGGGCGGGACGCCGGTTCGCGCCACGCGGCCGGGTGCCAGCCCGCCCCGTCGAGCGCGACGGCGAGGTGCAGCGCGGAGGAAGGAGCGGAAGAGGGCAGCGCGGATGAAGGTGAAGGTGATGACGACACGGAGGAGTGCCTTCCTGATCGACCGTACGAGAACACCGGCCCCTCGGCTCCGAGGGTGCGGCGGCGGGGTGACGGGTCAGGAACGACAGAGCGCGCCGGCGACACGCTGCAGGTCGATGTGCGGCCGGGAGTACAGATGCACCTGGCGGCTCGGAGCGATCACCATGACGCGAGGGGCGGGCAACGCGGGCGGCACAAGTGCCACGTCCGTCACCTCCGCCCTTCCGGCCGGCGGGCCTGGGGCCTCGCCAGTCTCGCCGGTCTCGCGCTTGCGGAACCCTGGTCGGGCACCGCCTGGTCCTCACCTGGAGCACCCCGCCGCGTGGGAGGGTTGCCGGTCAGCAAGCCAGGGCTTGACGCTGACGCTCGTAACCTGCTCGGGACGTTACGTGAGGTCCGTGGCGGTGCGCAATGCCTGTGGATCATGGGCGTGCTCACATCGCCGTAGGTGCCTCGTCGTCCGCCTCCGTCAGGGACAACCGCGGGGCCGCGCCTTCTGTTCCGCTTCCACGCCGGGAGTTCCACGCCTTCTTGACGGCGCCTGGTGCCCGGATCCAGACTTCCGGTGACGGTCACGATGGTGGGCAAGCGCGGCTCCGGACGCAACGGGCCTCGACGGCAGGGCTGGTGGACATGTCCAGGGCGGTCGGTGAGAGGAAAAGCACCCCACGGCGTCCCCTGCCCGCGGGACGGCCCCGCCCCCGCCTCCTGACACGGCGTCTGCACATCGACCTGCTGCGCGTGTGCAGCGCCTCGGCTCCAGCCGCCTGACGTCGTCCCGCAGAAGAGACGTCCACGGAGACGAGGCGTCATCGCTTCGGCTCTCTTCCTCATGCGGCCCTCCGTGGCCCCGGATCCCCCTCTCCCCCCTCTCCCCCGCTGTGCCACCGACGCCGTGCGCGCGGTCGGCGCCCCCTCACCTGTCTGGAGAGCCATGCCCAGTCCACTCGGCGCCCGTCCGTCGCCGATCCGCAGCCGCATCGGCGCCGACCTGGCGGGCGGCTTCTATCCAGCCCCCCACCGCTATCACCTGTACCTCTCGGCAGGGTGTCCCCGCTCCTTGCGCGTCTCGATCACTCTCGACCTGCTCGGGCTCAGGGACGCGGTCACGACCACACTCCTGACACCGGACACCACCGCCATGGCGGCACTCGACTCGCTGCACGGCCACTACGAGGCCACCGAGCACCACTTCGACGGCCCGCTGACCGTTCCCGCCCTGTGCGACCGATGGAGCGGGCACGTCGTCAGCAACCACACCCCCGACATCCTGCGCGACCTCGCCTGTCGCTTCTCCGCGCACGGCCGTGGCCCGCTCACCCTCCTGCGCCCACCGGCCCTGGCCGCACGAATCGACACCTGGCACGAACTCCTCGCAACCCCGCTCACCCCACTCACCCCACTCACCCCTTCGACGCTGGACCAGATCGACCGCCGTCTGGCCTCCCACCCCTACCTCGTGGGCGGCCAACTCACCGCGGCGGACGTCGACTTGTGGGCAACACTCGTCCACCTCACCCCGGACGAACGCCTCACCCCGGACGAAGCCGAGGCCACCCACCGCTACCCCCACGTACGTACCTACGTCCGCCGCCTGCACGAGCACCCGGCCTTCCACGCCAACCACCCTCGCCCGGGCCCCGTTCACCGCACGTAGGACGCCTCCTTCGCCGTGCTCACCACCTTCTTGCCGTCCGGCGCGCTCAGCCGTCCTGCGGCCACCCAGGAATCCGCGGTGGCCTGGACGTGCTTGACCAGCGCGCCCTTGTCCCCGAAGGGAGCGGCCGACCAGATCTCGTCGAGGAGGGTCATGCCGTCGGGACCTGCCGGATTGGTGACGCCGGAGTCGATCGTGCCGAGGACCACCTTGGGTTCGGCCCGCTGGAAGTAGGCGTGCGTCGGGTCCTCCGTGCCTTCGAAGAAGGGCGCGAGGCCGGTGCCGTCGAGTGTGTAGTGGAGCGGTTTGCCCGCGACCGGGGTGAGCGTGGGCAGCAGGTCTCCGGAGAGTGCCGCGTTGCGGTAGAGACCGAACCGGAGGTACGACGTACGGCTGTCGCGGGCCACCAGGTGGACCGGTCCGTAGAACAGGGCCTGGACTTCCGGCTTGTCGAGGGTCTTCTCCACCCGCAGCCGGAAGGGAACGGAGACCCGGACGGTGTCACCGTCGCGCCATGTCCGGGACACGGAGAAGTAGCTTCCGGGGACCGGATCGGCTCTCACCTTCTTGCCGTTGACGGTCACGGCGAATCCGCTCCCCGCCCAGGCCGGTATGCGCAACCGCAGATCGAAGGCGGCGGAGCCACGGACGGTGAGCGTGGTGCCCTGTTCCCTCGGGTAGTCGGTGGTCTGCGTGACCGTGATGCCCTTCTGGCTCCAGGTCAGCGTGGAGGGGCTGTAGAGGTTGACGTACAGGGCGGAGCCGTCGGCCTTCCGGAAGTAGACGGAGTCCTGGTACTTGGTGGCGCTCTCCATGCCCGTGCCCTCGCAGCATGTCGTCCCGGACTTGGGCGTGTAGTCGCGCACATGGCCCGGCAGCAGGCCGATGAAGTACGTGACGAGCGGCTTCTCCGCGTCGGCCTTGTCCTGCTTCGAACCGAGGACCTGGTTGTACAGGGCCCGCTCGTAGTAGTCCATGTACACGGGGTCCTGCTCGTGGAGGAACAGCGCCCGGCTCAGCTTGAGCAGGTTGTACGCGCAGCAGGTCTCGGCGGTCGTGTCGCCGAGCGTTCCCGCGATGACGCCGGGCGCCTTCCAGAACTCGCCGGTGCTGGTGCCGCCGATGCCGTACATGCGGGTCGGGACGACCATGCCCCAGAAGTTCTTCGCGGCGGTGAGGTAGCGCCGCTCCCCCGTCTCGTCGTACAGCCGAAGCAGTCCGGTGAAGATGGGGATGTGCTGGTTGGCGTGGAGCCCGTCGAGCGTGTCGTCGCCCGCGGCGCACGCGTCGATGAGCTTGTCGAGGTCGAAGAGGCGGGCCAGCGCCAGGTGTTCGGCCTTGCCGGTGATGGCGTACAGGTCGCAGATCGCCTCGACGATGCCGCCGAACTCCCCGCTGGAGAAGATGCCCCACATCCGTTGCAGGGTGGTCCGTGGCAGTCCGGAGAGGCGGGCGTACATCCAGTCGCACATGCCCGACGCGAGGTCCAGCGCCCGGGCGTCGTCCGTGTGCAGATAGGCGTCGAGGACACCGCGCAGGATCTTGTGGGCGGTGTAGTACGGCGCCCACACCACCGTGTAGTCACCTTTGGTCATCGACTCCAGGGTGATGAACTGCGTCTCGGGGTACGCCGCGAGAAACCCCGGATGGCTCGGTCCGCCCCAGGTGCGGCGCAGGGTGGCAGGCCGGCCGCGGCCGGAGCTGTCGGCGAAGGAGCCGCCGTCGGTCTCGTCGAAGGCGTACGACGCCAAGTCCCCCGCTCCTGCCGGTGAACCGGCGGCGCGCGCGTCCTCGAGCCCGGCGATCTCGGCGGCGGTCAGCGCCCGCGACCAGAAGTTGACCTCGTCGAACGCGCCGGCGAAGACGGGGTCGGCCGCGTAGTTGGAGCGGCCGAGCCAGTTGTTCTTCAGCGGGCCGAGCGCGGACGGGTCCAGGGTCATCGCGGTGTTGGCGGCGACCGCGGTGCCGTTGACGTAGAGCGTGCCGGTGGCGCCCTCGATCGTCACCGCCACGTGGCTCCACTCGTGCAGGGCCAGTGGCGTGGTGCCGTTGATGCCCTGCTCGTCGCCCGGCCCGTTCGACGTGATGGCGAAGCGTGGGACTCCGTCCGCGTTGCGGGCGGCCAGGTAGAGGTAACGGCTCGCGTCGTTGCCGCAGTCGAGGATCCGGGTCCAGTCGGCTTCGTGGGCGGGCTTCACCCAGGCCGAGAGGGTCACGTCCGTGGCGCCGCCGAGGACGCCGGACGGCAGATCGACGTACTGATGCGAGCCCCTCACATTCTCCGCGGCCGTACCGAACTTGCCGGGGACGCTGAGGACTTCCGGGTCGCGGCGGAGCGCCGTACGGACCTCCGTCAGCGCCCCGACCATGGAGCTGATCCTGTCGGCGTACGCCTTCTCGCCCGTACTGCCGTAGGCCTGGGAGAGCATGGTCAGGAAGTGGCCTGTGTAGTGGCCCCGGAGGTTTCCGTTCGCCTCGCCGTCGAGCCCCTCCCAGCCACCGGGGGCCACCGCGCCCCGGGTGGAGAGCCCGGCGTTGGCGCGGAACACCTGCAGCAGCCGGTCCACGTCATAGCCCCGGCCGTGGTCGAGCATCAGGGCACGCTTGGCGGCGAAGACACCCTCGCGGAGCGCGACGTTCCCCAGCGCGAACGGCTGCGCACTCGCAGGAACCACGGATCGCGGAGCGGCGCCCACCCTGCTTGCGGCGAGAGACGGGATCACCGGCGCCGCCGCCGCGAGAACGGCGGCACGCAGGACGGCTCTTCTGGCGGGTGCGGGGGCCATGGGTGCCTCATCCCTGATCTGTTCGTTCGATATACCGGACACAGTTCGGATTACCGACCAAAAAGTAGGAGGGTGGCAAGGGCACGTCAATGCTTCTGTCAGGATCCACGATCTACGTG
>NZ_BAAAUG010000022.1:0-91659 GCF_039533825.1 Streptomyces rectiviolaceus | reverse complement strand
GTCACCAGATCCGGACGCGCTCCGCGCGGTCCAGCCAGAGCCCGTCGCCCTCGGTCGTCGCGAACGCCTCGTGGAACTCGTCGAGGTTACGGACGATGTTGGCCCGGAACTCGGGCGGCGAGTGCGGGTCGATGGTGAGGTACTGCTGCTCCTGCTCCTTGCGGCGCTTGGTGCGCCAGCAGTAGGCCCAGTTCATGAAGAGCCGCTGGGAGCCGGTCGCGCCGTCGCCCTCCGGCGTCGGGTCGCCGTCGAGCGCGATCTTGTACGCCGTGTGCCCGATGGTCAGGCCGCCCAGGTCGCCGATGTTCTCGCCGACCGTCAGCGAGCCGTTGACGAACTCGCCCGGCAGGTTGCGCGGCGAGAAGGCGTCGTACTGCTTGACCAGCGCCTTCGACTTCGCCTCGAACGCGGTCTTGTCGGCCGCGGTCCACCAGTCGTTGAGGTTGCCCGCGCCGTCGTACTGCGCGCCCTGGTCGTCGAAGCCGTGGCCGATCTCGTGGCCGATGACCGAGCCGATGCCGCCGTAGTTCTCGGCGGGGTCGGCGTCGGGCGAGAAGAACGGCTTCTGCAGGATGCCCGCGGGGAAGCAGATCTCGTTGGTGCCCGGGTTGTAGTACGCGTTGACCGTCTGCGGCAGCATGAACCACTCGTCGCGGTCGACCGGGGAGCCGATCTTGGCGAGCTGCCGGTCGGACTCGAAGGCGTCCGCCGCGTGCGCGTTACCGAGCAGGTCGTCGGCGGAGACCTCGAGCGCCGAGTAGTCGCGGAAGGTGTCCGGGTAGCCGATCTTGGGACGGAACGTGGCGAGCTTCTCGTACGCGCGCTCCTTCGTCTCGTCCGTCATCCAGTCCAGGCGGGCGATGGACTGGCGGTAGGCCTCAAGGAGGTTGGCGACGAGGTCGTCCATCATCGCCTTGGAGCTCGGCGGGAAGTGCCGCGCCACGTACTCCTTGCCGACGGCCTCACCGATGGAGCCCTCGACGAAGGCGACCGCCCGCTTCCACCGCGCGCGCAGCTCAGGGGTGCCGTTGAGGGTGCGGCCGTAGAACTCGAAGTTGTTCTGGACGAACGCGTCCGTGAGGTAGGGCGCGCACGAGCGAAGGACTCGGACCAGCGCCCAGTCCCGCCACTGCTCGATCGGCACCTCGGCGAGGGCCGTGGACAGGTGCGTGAGGTAGGACGGCTGGCGCACGCACGTCTCGGCGATGGTGGCGGCCGAGCCGCCGAGCCCCTCGGCATAGCCGAGCCAGTCGAACTCCGGGGCCAGGGCGTTCAGTTCGTCAAGGGTGGTGAGGTTGTAGGTCTTCTGCACGTCACGCGTCTCGGCGCGCTCCCAGTGGCCGGCGGCAAGACGGGTCTCGAGGGCGAGGACCGTCCGCGCGGCGTCGGCGGGCGAGGCGTGCTGCCCGAGCGTGAGCAGTTCGGTGAGGTAGCCGACGTACTTCTCGCGGATCTCGGCGAACTTCTCGTCGCGGTAGTACGACTCGTCGGGCAGGCCGAGCCCGCCCTGGAGGATGTTGAAGAGGTAGCGGTCGGAGTTGCGGTCGTCCGAGTCGATATAGGTGCCGAAGAGACCGGAGCCGCCGGTCCGCTCGAAGCGGCCGAGGAACGCCGCGAGCTCCCGGGTGTCCCGCAGCCCCGCGACGGCGTCGATCAAGGGCTGCGCGGGGGCGAGCCCGCGGGCGGCGATCGCCTCCTCGTCCATGAACGAGGCGTAGAGCGTGGCGATCTTGCGTGCGTCATCCGGGACGGCGCCGGCCGACGCGGCCGACGCAAGGTCCTGGATGATCACCTTCACTTGTTCCTCGGCCGTGTCGACCAACTGCACAAAGGGGCCCCAGCTGGAGCGATCCTCGGGGATTCGCTCGGTCTCCAGCCAGTGACCGTTGACGTGGCCGAACAGGTCGTCCTGCGGCCGGATCTCAGGGTTCATGCCCGCGTGGGCGTCATCCAGCATGCTCATTCACGCACCCTACGCGGACACCACGCCCGAGCACGATCGGCTTGTACCGCCGACCTGGCCTCAGCCCGCCACGTACTCCCGCAGATGCTGCGCCGTCACGGTGTCACCCTCGGCCACCAGGGCAGCGGGCGTGCCGGTGAACACCACTTGACCGCCGTCGTGGCCGCCGCCGGGGCCGATGTCGATGATCCAGTCGGCGTGTGCCATCACCGCCTGGTGGTGCTCGATGACGACCACCGAGTTGCCGTCGTCGACGAGCCGGTCGAGGAGCGCGAGCAGCTTGTCCACATCGGCCAGGTGCAGTCCGGTGGTCGGCTCGTCCAGGACGTACGTCGACGACTTCTCGGCCATGTGGATGGCGAGCTTGAGGCGCTGGCGCTCACCGCCGGAGAGGGTGTTGAGCGGCTGGCCGAGCCGCAGATAGCCGAGCCCGACATCGCTGAGGCGGCCGAGGATGGTGTGCGCCTGGCCCGAGGGGAAGAAGTCGTGCGCCTCGGCGATCGACATCCCCAGGACCTCGCTGATGTTCTTGCCGCGCAGCCGGTAGGTGAGGACCTCGGCCGTGAACCGCTTGCCCTCGCACGCCTCGCAGACGGAGGCCACCCCGGCCATCATCGCCAGGTCGGTGTAGATCAGCCCGATGCCGTTGCACTTCGGGCAGGCGCCCTCCGAGTTCGCGCTGAACAGCGCCGCCTTGACGCCGTTGGCCTTGGCGAACGCCGTGCGGATCGGGCCGAGAAGGCCGGTGTAGGTCGCCGGGTTCGAGCGGCGCGAGCCACGGATCGGTGACTGGTCGGCCACCACGACGCCCTCCCGTCCGGAGAGATAGCCGTGGATCAGCGAGCTCTTGCCGGACCCTGCGACACCGGTGACCACGGCGAGCACCCCGAGCGGGACGTCGACCTCGACGTCCTTGAGGTTGTGCAGATCGGCGCCCTTGATGGACAGCTGCCCCTTGGGCACACGCACCTGCTCGCGCAGCTGGGCCCGGTGCCCCAGGTGCCGTCCGGTCAGCGTGCCGGAGGCGCGGAGCCCCGCCACGTCACCGGTGAAGCAGATCTCGCCGCCCGCCGTACCGGCCCCCGGTCCGAGGTCCACCACATGGTCGGCGATGGCGATGACCTCGGGCTTGTGCTCCACCACGAGCACCGTGTTGCCCTTGTCGCGCAGCCGCAGGAGCAGGTCGTTCATGCGCCGGATGTCGTGCGGGTGCAGGCCGATGGTCGGCTCGTCGAAGACGTACGTCACGTCGGTGATGCTGGAGCCGAGATGGCGGACCATCTTCACGCGCTGCGCCTCGCCGCCGGAGAGCGAGCCCGATGTGCGGTCCAGGCTCAGATAGCCGAGCCCGATCTCGACCAGCGATTCGAGCAGCTCACGCAGGCTCGCGATCAGCGGCGCGACAGCGGGGTCGTCGAGTCCGCGTACGAACGCGGCAAGATCGCTGATCTGCATCGACGAGCAGTCGGCGATGTTCAGACCGTCGATCCTCGACGACAGGGCGGCCGCGGTGAGACGCGTGCCGTCGCAGACCGGGCACCGGGCGAACACCACGGCGCGGTCCACGAAGGTCTTGATGTGGGACTGGAGGGAATCGCGGTCCTTGGCCAACCAGGTCCGCTGCATCTTGGCTATCAGGCCTTCGTACGTGAAGCCGCTGGAGCCCGACTTCACCTTGACCGGGGCCTTGTGCAGGAGGTCGGCCCACTCCTGGTCGGTGAAGTCCTTGAGCTTCTTGTCCGGGTCGTGGAAGCCGGAGCCGACCATGATCTGCCAGCTCCAGGAGTCCACCGCGTAGTACGGGGCGGTGATCGCGCCCTCGTTCAGCGAGAGCTCGCGGTCCACGAGCTGGTCCACGTCGATGGTGGAGGCCTCGCCGGTGCCCTCGCACTCGGGGCACATGCCTTCGGGCAGATTGAAGCTGAAGGCGCCCGATGTCCCGATGTTCGGGACACCGAGACGGCTGAAGATGATCCTGAGCATGGTGTACGCGTCGGTGGCTGTGCCCACCGTGGAGCGCGAGTTGGCGCCCATCCGCTCCTGGTCGACGACGATCGCCGCGCTGAGATTGCGCAGGCCGTCCACGTCGGGGCGGCCGAGGCTCGGCATGAACGACTGGATGAACGCGGTGTACGTCTCGTTGATCAGCCGCTGCGACTCGGCGGCGATGGTGCCGAAGACGAGCGAGGACTTCCCGGAGCCCGAGACTCCGGTGAAGACGGTGAGCCGCCGCTTGGGGATGTCGAGCGAGACGTCGCGCAAGTTGTTCTCGCGGGCGCCTCGCACCTGAATCACGTTGTGGCTGTCGGCGGTGGTGACCGTCACTGATGCTGCTCCTTGGCCTGAACCGGTCCTTGGCCCGAACCGGGCGAAGGGAAAAGCGTACACCGTACTCAGTCTTCGCCCCGCATCAATTTTCTGACACCAATTGCCGCCCGATGGCGACCAGTTGGTATGGACATGACGGCCAAGCCGCTCCTATGCTCCGCCTGAACTCATCGTGAGAGCGCTCTCATCCCCTGTTCCTCCCCACCCCGATGGAACGACAGAAAGGGCACTGCCATGAGACGCAGAACCGGAGTGCGCATCGCCTTCTCCTCCTTACTCCTGGTCGGCACCTGGGCGAGCGCCTCGCTCGCACCCACCGCGAGCGCCGCCCCTTCGCCCGCCGCTCCCCCGGCCTCCGCGGGAATGCTCACCGCCCTGCAGGACGACCTCGGCCTGACCGCGAGCCAGGCGCGCGCCCGCCTGGCCTCCGAGAAGGCAGCGACCCGCGTCGACCGCGCGGCGCAGCGGGCGGCCGGATCGACGTACGCCGGATCCTGGTATGACGCGGCCACCGGAAAGCTGACCGTCGCCACCACCAGCGCACGGAAGACCGCCGCCCTGCGCGAGACCGGCGCCGCTGTCCACGTGGTCCACCACAGCGCGAAGCAACTGGACGCCGCCAAGGAGCGCATCGACACCCTCTCCGCGCCCAAGGGCGTCAGCAGTTGGCACGTGGCGCCGCGCAGCAACAACATCGTGGTGAACGTCGTCGCTGATCAGAAGGACGACAACGATGTCCGACGCTTCGTCGACCGCGCCCGGCGCGCGGGCCCCGTCCAGGTCGAGACGGTCGGCAAGGCCCCCAGCACCTTCGCCGCGGGGACCGTGGGCGGCGACCCCTACTACACCGGCAACGTCCGCTGCTCCATCGGCTTCTCGGTGCACGGAGGGTTCGTCACCGCGGGCCACTGCGGGCAGGCGGGAGCCGGGGTGCGCGGCTGGGACGGTTCGAACATCGGCAGCTTCCAGGGCTCTTCGTTCCCCGGTGACGACTACGCGTACGTCAGCGTGGGCAACGGCTGGTGGACCGTCCCGGTGGTGCTCGGCTGGGGCACCGTCCCCGACCAGCTCGTCCGCGGCTCGGCGGAAGCTCCGGTGGGGGCGTCGATCTGCCGCTCCGGCTCCACCACGCACTGGCACTGCGGCACCGTCCTCGCCAAGAACGAGACCGTCAACTACAGCCAGGGCGCCGTCCACCAGATGACCAAGACCAGCGTCTGCGCCGAACCGGGCGACTCCGGCGGTTCGTTCATCAGCGGCGACCAGGCCCAGGGCGTCACATCGGGCGGCTGGGGCAACTGCGGCAGCGGTGGAGAGACCTGGCACCAGCCCATCAACGAGATCCTCGGGCGGTACGGCCTTACCCTGCACACCGCCTGACGGCGGCGGACCGCGCCGGGCCCGCGGGAGGGTCCGGCGCGTACACCGCCGCGGTGAGTCCTGGCGGCTGGATGGCCCTAACCGGGTTCGCGGCGGGCGCCACGGAGGAAGGACTGCGGCTGCCACTGCCAGGAACGAACTGGTCCCGGAACCGCGCGTTCGGGGACGAACGGAGAACCGCGATGACAGCCAGGACCCGGCGCCGCACCCGCATCGGTACCAGACTCCTTGCCACGGTCGCCGTGGGCGCGCTCACCATGGGAGCCGCGCACGAGAGCGCGCCCGCGGACCCCGGCGCCCCGCCGCGCGACCGGTCGCCCTTCACCGGAGTGACGGCCGATCAGGGCCCCGTGCTCGCGGTGAAGTTCGACAACGCGCGCCTGGCACGGCCGCACACCGGCCTCGCGCAGGCGGACATCGTCTACGTGGAGAAGGTCGAGGGCGGCCTGAGCCGGCTGGTGGGGGTGTACTCCAGCCGCCTGCCGAAGTACGTCGGCCCGGTGCGCAGCGCCCGGGAGTCCGACGTCGAGCTCCTGCGGCAGTTCGGCCGCCCGGCCCTGGCCTACTCGGGGGTGCGCAGCTCGCTCAACAGGATGCTCAGGGAGTCACCGCTGTACACCCGCCCGCCCGGCCGGGTCCCGGGTGCCTACTTCCGCGACGACAGCCGCCCCGCCCCGCACAACCTCTTCGTCCGCCCCCAGTCGCTGCTGCGCTCGGCCCCGAAGGCGGACCACCCCACCGACATCGGCTTCCGCTTCGGCCCGGCCCCGACAGGCGGCTCCCCCGCCTCCGCGCGGACCGTCCGCTACTCCGCGGCCAGCCACACCTTCCGCTGGTCGCCCGATGAGCGCCGCTGGCTCGCGTCGTTCGACGGGGCCCCGGCCCGCAGCACGTCGGGGGCGCGCCTCGGCGCGAAGACGATCGTGATCCAGCATGTGGACATGCCCCCGTCGCGCTACAAGGACGTCAACGGCTCGGCGACGCCGTACATCAAGTCGGTCGGCAGCGGCAGGGCGACCGTCCTGCGGGGCGGCAAGGCGTACAAGACCCGCTGGAAGCGGTCGAGCGCCACGGGCGGCACGTCCTTCACGCGCCCCGACGGAGAGCGGATGCCCTTCGCGCCCGGTCAGGTGTGGGTGGTCTTCGCGGACCGCTGAGCCGCGGGCGGGCCAGGACAGGCGTCAGCCCGGTGACCGTGACCGGTCACCGGGCTGACAGGGGTACTCCTCACGGAGCGTCAGGTGCTCAGCCGCGTACGGACTCGAGCTCCCGGTCCTGGTCGTCCTTGTCCTGGCGTGCCGTGGGGAAGTCGCCGAGCTGCTTGTGCAGCTTCTCGCCCTCCACGTCGACATTCGGCAGTGCGCGGTCCAGCCACTTCGGCAGCCACCACGCCTTGTCGCCGAGCAGTGCGAGCACGGCCGGGACGATCGCCATACGGACGACGAAGGCGTCGAAGAGAACGGCGATGGCCAGGCCGAAGCCCATCATCTTGATCATGTCGTCGTTCTCCATGATGAAGCCGGAGAAGACGCTGATCATGATGACCGCCGCCGCGGCGACGACCCGTCCGCCGTGCGTGAAGCCGGTGACGACGGACTCGCCTGCGCGCGCCCCGTGGACGTACGCCTCACGCATCCGCGTCACGAGGAACACCTCGTAGTCCATCGCGAGGCCGAAGACCACGCCGATCATGAAGATCGGCATCATGCTCATGATCGGGCCCGGCTGTTCCACACCGACGATGTCGGCGAGCCAGCCCCACTGGAAGACCGCGACGACGGCGCCGAGCGCGGCTGCCACCGACAGGAGGAAGCCGAGCGCCGCCTTGAGCGGTACGAGGACCGAGCGGAAGACCAGCATCAGGAGCAGGAAGGCCAGGCCGACGACGAGTCCCAGGTAGGGCAGGAGCGCGTCGTCCAGGGTCTGCGAGAAGTCGATGGTCATGGCGGTCGCGCCGGTGACCAGGACCTCGGAGCCCGTCTTGTCCCCCAGACCGTCGACGGTCGAGCGGATCTCCTTGACGACGCCCTCGGTCTTGTGGTCGCTGGGACCGGTCTTCGGTACGACGTTGAAGATCGCGGTGTCGTCGGACTTGTTGCCGTTCGCCGGCGTGACGGCGGCGACGCCGTCGATCTTCGCGATCTCCTTGCCGACGGTGTCGGCCGCCGCGGCCGCGCCCTTGTCCTTGTCGGTGTCGACGGTGACCATCAGCGGGCCGTTGAAGCCTGCGCCGAAGGACTCGGACAGCATGTCGTACGCCTTGCGCTGCGTGGTGTCCGGTGCCGATGTGCCCTCGTCGGGCAGGCCGAGCTCCAGGCTGGTGGCCGGTACGGCGACCACACCGAGGCCCACGACGGCGAGCAGAAGGACCGGGATCGGGCGGCGCAGGACGAATCGCGCCCAGCGCGTGCCGAGCTTCGGCTTGGCGTTCGGGTCGTGCAGTGTGCCCGCGGGCTTCTTGCGGTCCTTGCGGCGCAGCACCTTCTTGCCCGCGAAGCCGAGCAGCGCGGGGATCATGGTGAGCGCGATGAGGACGGCTATCGCGACGGTGCCGGCAGCGGCCAGGCCCATCTTGGTGAGGATCGGGATGTTGACGATCGCGAGGCCGGAGAGCGCGACGATGACGGTGAGCCCGGCGAACACCACGGCGGAACCCGCGGTGCCGGTTGCGCGGCCCGCTGCCTCCTCCGGCTCCCGGCCGTCGGTGATCTCCGCTCGGTAGCGGGAGACGATGAAGAGGGCGTAGTCGATGCCGACGGCGAGGCCGATCATCATCGCGAGCGTCGACGTCGTGCCGGAGAGGTCGAGGAGGCTGCCGAGGGCCGCGATGCCGGAGACACCGATGCCCACGCCGATGATGGCGGTCAGGAGCGGCATGCCCGCGGCGACCATCGAGCCGAAGGTGATGATCAGGACGACCGCGGAGACCCCGATGCCGATGAGTTCGGCCGTGCCGCCCATCTCCTGCTCGGCCATGACGGCGTCGCCGCCGGTCTCGACGGTGAAGCCCGTCTTGCGGGTGTCGTCGGTGGCCTTGGTCAGCGCGTCACGCGCCTTGTCGGTCAGCTCGGGTGCGGCCACCTTGTACGTGACGGACGCGTACGCGGTGGTGCCGTCCTTGCTCACGGCGTCGGCCTTGAAGGGGTCGGCGACCTCGGAGACCTGAGGTCCCGCACCCAGGGTCTTGACCAGCTTCTCGACGTCGGCCTTGGGGCCGGACTCGGTCAGCTTCTCGCCCTCGGGGGCGCGGATCACGACGCGGGCGGTGGCGCCCTCGGCGCTGGCCGCGGGGAACTTCTCGTCGAGGAGGTCGAAGGCCTTCTGGGACTCCGTCCCCGGCATGGAGAAGGAGTCTTCGGGCGGTGCGGGTGCGGCGGACGAGGCGAAGCCGACGCCGGCGAGCAGCACCACCCACATCAGTGCTACATAGCGGCGCCGCCGGAAGGCGAGGCGGCCCAATTTGTAGAGGAACGTAGCCACGGAGTAGGGGCTCCCGTCGGTGTCGGCAGGCGGAGTGACACCCCCGCGGCACGATCAGCGCACGTCAGGGCGGTCAGCAGGTTTCCTCTCAATAGTCCAGGCCCTGACAGGCCCGGAAGTCAGACTCAGAGCCGGACTATCGGCCCACGGGCGCTGTAGTGCCGTGCAGGCTGGGTCATCCTCGGGGAGGAGAAGTGGTCAAGATGTGTAGGACCCACACCGGACGCCCCGATCACCGGAGGATTCACCTCCGCGCCTCGGGCACCTGTTCGCTCCGCAGCAACTCGCCCTCATAACACCCCAATAGGAGAGATAAGGTGTCGAGTCAGCTCTCAGATACTTGTCATCACCATCCAGGAGAACCTTCGTGACTCTTGCCATCGCGCCGTCTGAAGCCGCCCCGTCGTCGGAAGTGCCCGAGCCGGTGGCCCGGGACGCCCGCGAGTTCGGTGCCTACGCACGGACCGGCGGCTGGGCCTTCGCCCTGAAGGTGGCGCGCAGTGTGCGCCCCGGCGGCCAGGGCGCCGACGAGACGCCGAAGGTCTCGGCGAAGGAGTTCAGCGATCTTGCCGGCTGCTCGGCCGAGCGCGTCATGCGCTACTACAAAGCCTGGGACAAGGCCGCCGACGATGGCCTCGTACCCCACTTCGAGGCGCTCACGCCCGGCGAGGACATCGAACTCCCCGACTCCGACGTCTGGTTGACGTACTACGCCGCGCGCTCCAGCGCCCTCTCCCCGCGTGGCACCGCGATCACGGAGGCCGCCGAGGCCGAGGGCATCCGCCCCACCAAGGCCCTGGAGGTCGCCGAGAACCCCACCGCGCTGCGGGCCGCGATCCTCGCCGACCCCGGGACCGCCGAGGCGGCGCGACGCGCCCTGATGGACCGGCTCGATGAGGACCCGGCGCTGCGCACCGAGCTCGTCCGCGACATCGTGCGGGCCGACGACCTCAAGAAGGCGGTCGCGGCCGAGGCCAAGGCGGGCGACCGCGTCGACTACGTACGCCAGATCGTCGACAAGGGTCAGGTCAAGACGCCGGCGGGCCAGCTGATCGACGCGCCCGCCGAGCTGAAGGAAGAGGCCGAGCGGCACCTGTCCCTCATCGACGAGCTGGACGAGGGCGAGGACTCCGGAGAGTGGGCCCGCGAGGCGTACGACACCGTGAAGGACCTGGTCGCCCAGACCGTCCAGAGCGACCCGCAGTTGCGGGTGCAGGAGCGCCGCGCGAAGTTCTACAGCAGCCTGCAGAAGGCGACGAAGGTCTTCGAGGAGCTGACCTTCGACGACGCCGCCGAGGTCGACGACATCTACGAGGACGACATGCTGCTGCGCCTTGAGGAGCTGCAGCGGTCGATCGCCGCGTGCATCACGGCGCTGCAGACCGCGACCGCGGGCGCCGTCGCTGCCACTGAGGCACCGGAGGGCAGCTGACAGCTGCCGGCCCCCACCCTCCCCGTACATCCCGATGATGACCATGGCCACGCCCGTAGCCCTGGAGTCGTACGGAATGACCCATACGCGGAGGGATTCGCCGCACCCCGCCCCGCTCGCAGCTTCTTGATCAACGTACGGAGACCGACGTACGGAGTTGATCGAGAGGTCATGGATCTATGCACGGCAAGGCATTCGCGCCCGAATATCAGGGCGAGTTGGGCTCGGCACTCGGGGTGAACTCCTCCTACGAGGAGGTGCTGACGGCGGCGGGCCGCGCCCTCTCCCAGGCGGACACCGCACTGGAGAGGGCGCGCGCCGCACTCGCCCTGGCCGAGGCCAACCGGCGGCTCGGCCAGGTGGACGACGCGGGCTCCGCCTGGCGGCAGAGCTACCGCAGCGCGCGCGTCGCGGGGGACGCGGGCGCCATGGCCTGGGCTCTGTGGAGCGGCGGCACGCTCGCCCGCCAGTGCGGACAACTGCGGCTCGCCCGGCGGCTTCTGACCTGGGGAGTCGCGCTGGCCGCCGACAGCGGGGAGCGGCTCGCGCACGGCTACGCGCTCGCCGGGCTCGCCGAGACCGGACGCATCCAGGGGGACTACGCGGCGGTGGCCGCACTCCACGAGCAGCTGCTCGAACAGGGCCGGGCGCACGGCGAGGCGCGGCACATGGTCTGGGCGATGTCCGGCATCGCCCAGATGCGGCGGAACACCGGCGACTACACCGAGGCCCTCGAGCTGTTCGAGGAGTGCGTCCGGATCGCGGCCGACGCGCAGGACGCGCGGGGGCGCGCCTGGTCGCTGCGCGGGGTCGCCGACGTCCTCTCGCTGCGGGGCGAGGCGGAGCGGGCGCTCGCGCTGCTCTCGGAGGCGGAGGTCATCTGCCGCGCCATGGATCTGGCGAGCGCGCTCGCCTACAACCACAAGATGCGCGGCAATGTCCTGTACCGGGACGGGAGTTACGACGCGGCACGCGAGATGTACGCCATCGCCCTGGAGGAGTTCGACGCCATGCGGGAGCCGCGGGGCGTGGCCCTTTCCCGGCTCGGCCTGGTCAAGTCGCGGGCCCGTCTTGGCCGCGACCGGGGCGAGACGCTGGCCGAACTCACCGAGCTCGAAGGGGACTTCGCGCGCATCGGGCTGCGGCACGCGCGGGAGACGGCCGTCGCCTTCCGGAATGAGATGGCCGCGGAGCTGAGCATGACGTGACGCGGGGACGCGGGGGCGCGGGGGCGCGGGGGCGTCACTCGGTCGGCGTGATGCGGATGCCCACCGTCCCGCTCGTGCCGCGCCGCAGCTTGCTGCCCAGCAGTGTGAGGCGGCCGACCAGGCCGTACTTGCGGGCGACGAGAGTGCGGTAGCGCGCCGTCGTCTGCGGGTCGCAGATCTCGGCGGTGGCGGGGATCTGCTCACCGGTCGGGTTGCCCCGCAGGTCACAGGGGCCGATCAGGACGTCGGCGCGGTTGCGGATCCGCTTGACCTTCCAGGAGTCCGCGGCCGTCCAGACGCCCAGCGCGGCGCCGTCCTCGACGACCCAGACAGGGCTCGGCACCGGGGTGCCGTTTTTGCGGTAGCTCGTGACCAGCAGGTACTTCCCGGCACCGAGCCCCGCCTGCGCTACGTCGTCCACTTGACCGCTCCAGACCTCTTGTTGCCCCACATGCACACCTCCGACGGAGCGGATGCTACTCGCGGCGCCGGGGCTTCTTCTCGCTGCGTGGCATCAGCAGACGGTGCCGGGCCGGGCCGCGGTGGCCCTGAGCAGGTCGCGCACCAGGTCGAAGTCGATGTTCTCCGGCTTGCGGAAGCGCAGGCAGCCCTTGCCCATGTCCTGTCCGGCCAGGCGGTCCTCGAAGGCCTCACGGACGTCGCCGCGCATGAGGTAGAAGGAGATGTACTGCTTCTGGCCGGCGAAGGCGATCTCGGCGGTGCCGTCCCGTTCGTAGGCGGGCATCCCGTACGCCATGACCTCGTCGAAGCCCTTCAGCTCCGAGCGGCACAGGTCGCGCAACCGGGCCAGGGCATCCCTGCGCCCCTCGGGCGCCTCGGCCAGATACCCGGCCACGTCTTTCGCTTCGCTCCGCACCATTCCCCGAGATTACCGAAGATCGATGATTCCCCGCGAGATCAGGCGTGCCTCCGGGGCCCGGACGGATCCGGACCCCGGAGGCATGGGCCGTGCGATGCTCAGGTGCTCAGGCGCCCCATGTGCCCTGATTGACGGCGCAGTTCCAGCCGTTGCCGTGGACCTTGAACTTCACCTTGTAGGACCTGGTGTTCAGCAGGCGCGTCTTGACCCTGACCCCGAGGCTGGCCTTCCCCTTCAGGCTCTTGTCGTAGACGGAGACAGTCTTCGAGGTCTTGTGCGTGATCTTGCCGCCCTTCGCCTTCGCCGAGCCGAAGCGGACATTCTTGACGTTGCTGACCGTGAAGGTGACCTTCTTGAAGCTCTTGGTGCTCTTGTTCTTGAGGCCGAAGTACAGGCCGTCACCCTTCACCCACCCGCCCGGGCCGATGTAGAACCGGGACGTGTAGACGATGTCGATCGGGCATCCGGCGCTCTGCGCCGAGGCAGCCGACGCCTTCGGCGCCTTCGGTGCGTCCGCCGCGGACGCGGATCCGGCGAGGCCGAGCTGAGCGGCTGTGAGCGCCCCTGCCGTGGCCAGGACTGCGGCGGTCGTGCGTGCGTGGTTCATCAGGCTGATGCCTTTCCCCCTGCGGCCCTCTCGGGCCCAACTGTCAGATTGATGCGAAGCGTTCGCACGGGGCGGTCTGCGTCCCCGTGCCGTCCGTATTTTTAGCAGGCGGACGGACATGAGAGGACATCAGGTTGTCTGAGCGCACAGCACCGTGACAAAAGCCGGACACTGAGGTCACCGGAGACTGCGGCCGTCACCCCGCCGCCGGCTCACATCGGCGGGGGCGCGGGCGCGGGGCCCAGCGTCGTCGTGCCCGGCGTGGCCCGGTGGGCGAGGCCTGTGCGGTAGGCGTCCATGGCGGCCTCCGTCCGTCCCGTGCGCCGGAGCAGATCGCCGAGGAGGCAGCACAGGCCGGCCACGTCCCCGGCCGCGCCCGCGCCGGCGAGCAGCGGCAGGGCGGCGCGGTAGTGCTCCTCGGCGGCCTGCGTGTCGCCGCACTCCTCCGCGATGAGGCCGAGCAGCCGGTGCGCGGCGCCCACATGCACCGCGCCGCGTCCGGCCCGCAGGGCCGGGATCTCCGTGGCCTCAGCGGTCTCCGCGGTCCCCGCCGTCTCTTTGCCGGTGGCCAGCAGCGGCCTCAGCAGCGCCGCCGCCTCTCGGACCTTGCCTCGCCGGCGCAGCACGTCCGCGAGTTCCACCTCGACCTGTTCGGCGAAGAGCGCGGCCCGCTTGGCGGTGAGCATGTCGTGCGCGGTGCGCAGTTCGTTCTCGGCGCGTTCGAGGTCGCCGTCCTGGGCGTGCACGTAGCCGCGCATCCAGTGGCAGTGGGCGAGTTCGGTGCGAATGTGCAGCTGCCGATAGAGCTCCTGGGCCTTGGCCAGCGACGCGTCGGCCTCGGCGATACGGCCCTGGGCGATGAGCGTACGGGCCACCCCGCGGTGCATCCCGGCGAGCAGCGCCGGATCGTCCACGCGCGGCGCGAGCGCGAGGGCCAGTTCGGCGGCGTGCGCGGCGCGCTCATGAGCCCCCATGTCCATGTACGGGGCGATGGACGCCGAATAGAGGAGGAGCAGCGCGTCGGGGTCGTGCAGGCCCGAGGCGTTGAGCTGGTCGAGGGCGGTCTCCAACAGATGGCAGGCGTAGCGGAGTTCACCCGTGAGGCGGTGGGCGTTGGCGCGGCCGCGGATCGCGGGGACGCGGCGGGGCAGCGGCTCGTCGGCGAGCAGCCGTTCCACCGAGGTGAAGCACTCGTGCGCGTCGTCGAGGTCGCCGGACTCGAGAAGGCACTCGCCGAGGCCGAGGAGCGCGGTGGCCTGTTCCCCCGGCAGCGCGTGCTCGACTGCTTCGGCGCACAGCTCCCGGAAGAGGGTGGCAGCGTCCTCGGGCGCTCCGGTGGCCAGGGCGCGCCGCGCGTCGGTCAGGCGCAGGCGCAGCTCGGCGGCGAGGCGGGCGGGACGTCCCGTCGCGAGCTCCTCGGCAGTGACACCGAGGCGCTCGGCCAAGTGACGAAGGGCGGCCTCGGAGGGTCTCACCTTGCCCGACTCCAGCGTGGAGACGTAGGCAGGCGTGTACGCCGGTTCAGCCAACTGCCGTTGGGTGAGGCCGAGTTCCGTTCGAAGTCGCAGAACGCGACGCCCGATCACGGCGGGCTCGTCGAGCCGTACGCCCCCAGTTCCGCTGTCCGTCATCTCTCCCTCTCCAGGTCAGAGTCAATTCCATCCAGGCCTGGAGCGAGGTGATTTGGGATCGCGTGGCGCGAACTTGCCACTCCCACAGTCACCTTGCGTCTCGGGCATTGCCTGGATTCCCCGCAGCCTCTACATTGAACCCCGCCTTAAGCTCCCTTAACCCCCCACTTATACCGCGGACTTGCCGACCGCTAGTCCGCGCGGACCCCCCGGGAGATCCTCCATGCGTAGACACGCATCCCGCATATCCCGCATATCCCGCAAGCGTCTCGCCGTGGCCACCGGCGTCGCCATGGCCGCCGCGCTCGCCGCCACCGCACCGGTCGCCGCGGACCCGAGCCCGGACACCGGCGCCCCCGCAGCCCGCGCCACCGGCCACGTCGAGGTCGAGTACTTCTCCGGCCCCGACGCCCACCCCCGCCACACCAAGGTCCCCGCCGCCGCCCCGCTCACCGGGAAGGAGCGGTCCACGATCCAGGACGACGGCGACGTCCTGCCGATCGTGGAGGCCGGACCGACCGACGCCAAGGTCGACGTCGTCTTCATCGGCGACGGCTACACCGCCGCCCAGCAGGAGGACTTCCACGCCGACGTGCGGAGCAAGTGGAAGCAGATGGCCGCCGTCGAGCCGTACGCCGAGTACGAGGACCTCTTCAACGTCTGGGCCGTCGACGCACACTCGCAGCAGTCCGGCGTCTCGGGCGACCCGACGAGCGACGTCCGCAAGAACACCGCCCTGAACTCGGCGTTCTTCTGCGACGGCATCGAGCGGCTGCTGTGCGTCGACACCAACAAGGTCGAGGCCTATGCGAGCAAGGCGGCCGACCCCGATCTCGTCATCGTGCTCAGCAACTCCACGAAGTACGGCGGCGCGGGCTACAACGCCATCACCGCGCCGTCCGGTTACGACGGCATCGGCACCGCCTCGTCCGACCACCCCGACTCCGACCAGGTCGCCGTCCACGAGACCGGCCACTCGTTCGGCAAGCTCGCCGACGAGTACTGGTACGACGACAGCACCTACACCGGCCCCGAGCCGGGCGAGTCCAACCTCACCAAGCTCAGCGCCGACGAGATGGCCGCGCAGAAGGCGAAGTGGCACCGCTGGCTCGGCCAGGAGTCACCCGACGGCGGCACCGTCGGCGCGTACGAGGGCGGCGGCTACCACGGGCACGGCCTCAACCGCCCCACCGAGGACTCGATCATGCGCACGCTGGGCCGCGAGTTCAATCTGCCCGGGCGTGAGGCGATGATCGCGGGCTTCCATCAGCACGCACCTGTCCTCACCTCTGCCACCCCCACCGACCGGCAGGTGCGCGGCACCGAGCGGATACGCGTCGAGGCGTCTTCCCATGCGCGGCTGCGCTGGTACGTCGACGGCCGCGAGGCACGGCAGTCCAGGGGCGCGAACAGTGTGAGCCCCCGCGCGCTCAGGGTGCCCGCCGACGGCCGCGCGCACACCGTCACGGCACGCGCCACCGACTCGAACAAGGCGGTCCGCGACCCGGAACTGCGCAAGCTCCTGACCGGATCGCTCAGCTGGCAGGTCACCCGCTGACGTTCCCTCGGACGGCGCGAACCCTGCCATCGTCGACTTGAAAATCGTGTTCATTTACCATGGGGACCCCTACGTCACCGGTCGACCAAGGAGTCCCCATGGGCAACCCGCGGACGGCGGCCCCTCCGGTCACACCGGAGAGCCGTGCCGCCGAGCGAGGGCTGCGCAGGACGCGGCAGCGCACCGCCGTGCTCGACATGCTCGGCCGCTGCCCGGACTTCGTCTCCGCACAGGAGCTGCACGCGCTGATGGCAGGATCCGGCAGCACGGTCGGGCTGACCACCGTCTATCGCACTCTGCGCGAACTGGGGCGCGCCGGACTCGTCGATGTCGTACGCGACGAAGCGGGCGAGCGGCTCTACTTGCAGCGGCCCACCGACGAGCACAGCCACTACCTCATCTGCCGTTGCTGCGGCCGCAGCCAGGCGGTCGACGCCGACGTCGTCGAACGCTGGGCCGAGCGCCTCGGCAGGACCACCGGTTTCGCCGGGCTCGAGCACACCCTCGAACTGAGCGGCGTCTGCGGCCGCTGTCAGGCCGCCGAGGACACCACTCCGTGCCGCCAGGCGCCGACCAGGGACACTTCGGCCATGACGGCACACACGAAGCGGCCGCGGGATGCGGTGGCGCCCGCCCCGGGATGGACGCTGCGGGCCGCGGAGCCCACCGACGTCGAGACCATCGCCGAGCTGCGCGCGACGGTGATGCGCCCGGACCTGGAGCGGCTCGGGCGGTTCGACGAGCATCGGGTGCGCCAGAGGCTGCGGGACGCCTTCTCGCCCCGGCACACCTCGGTCATCGTCGCCGACGGCGCCTTCGCGGGCTGCGTCACCCTGCGACCGGCCGATGACGGGCAGCGGCTCGAGCACTTCTACCTCGACCCGGCGCTCCAGGGCCGCGGCCTTGGCTCGGCCGTGCTGCGTACGCTGCTCGACCGCACCGACGCCGACGGCGCCCCCGTCCGCCTGAACGTCCTGCAGGGCAGCGCGGCCCGGCGGCTCTACGAGCGCCACGGCTTCAGCGTCGAGGACGAGGACCCGATCGACGTCTACATGGTGCGCCGACCGGGCTGACCCTACGGCGCGTCGGGCGCGCGAATTGGCCCACGCTCAGGAACAGGAAATGGTCCACAGGCCGGACCATTCGGCTGACTAGCCTCCTCTCATCAGCGAGAAACGGCCCAACGGCCGCCTACTGAGGGAGCCTTGTGCCGAGTCACATCCTGCCGCCGGCCGGAGCGCCACGCGTGCTCGCCGCCGCCCAGCTGACCAACTCGCTCGGCGACGGCGCGTACTACGTGACTTCGGCCCTGTACTTCACCCGCGTCGTCGGCCTCTCCCCCACCCAGATCGGGCTCGCGCTCACGGTCGCCTGGGCCATCGGATCCGTCGCGGGTGTGCCGCTCGGTGCGCTCGCCGACCGGAAGGGGCCGCGCGGCACCGCGGTTCTGCTCGGCCTGGCCACCAGCGCGTCGGTCGCCTCCTTCCTCTTCATCCGCTCCTTCGTTCCGTTCCTCCTCGCGGCCTGTCTGTACGCCGTCGCCCAGTGCGGGCTCGCCGCGGCACGGCAGGCGCTGCTCGCAGGCCTGGTGACACCCGCGGCGCGTACGGGGGTCCTGGCCCACCTCCAGTCGACACTCAACGCCGGTCTCGCCGTCGGCGCCGCGCTCGGCGGCCTCGCCCTGCACTACGACACGCGCGGGGCCTACCTGGCCGTCTTCGCGCTGGACGCGGTCGGCTTCCTGCTCTGCGCGCTGGTGCTGCTCAGGCTGCCCTCGGTACCGCGATCCGTGGCGCGCGGGAAGGAGGAGCCCCGCCTTGCCGTGCTGCGCGACCGGCCGTACGCCGTCATCACCGCGCTCAACGCGGTCCTGCTGCTGCGGATGCCGCTGCTGAGCCTCGCGATTCCGCTCTGGGTGGTGGACCGGACGAACGCGCCGAGCTGGCTGGTGTCCGCGCTTTTCGTCCTCAACACCCTTGCGGTGATGGCCTTCCAGGTCCGCATGGCCCGTGCCGTCAGCGGACCGCGCACGGCCACGCGTGCGGTGCGGCACTCCGGTCTCGTCATGCTCGCTTCGTGCGCGGTCTTCGCCGTCTCGGCCGCGGGGCTTCCGGTGTGGGCGACGGTGGCGGTCCTGGTGGCGGGGGCGGTGCTCCAGGTCGTCGCGGAGATGCAGCAGTCCGCAGGCTCCTGGCAGATCAGCTTCGACCTGGCGCCCGCGCATCAAGTGGGCCAGTACCAGGGCTTCTTCGGCACCGGCGTTCCCGTCGCCCGTACGCTCGGGCCGCTCATGCTCACCTCGCTCCTCGTGGTGTGGGGCGTACCGGGCTGGCTGCTCCTCGGCGGGATCTTCCTCCTGGCGGGCCTTGCGATGGGCCCCGCCGTGCGGTGGGCGGAGGGTCCACGCGACGTTCACCGGCCGGGACAATCAACCAGGACCGCCGGTCGGCTGACGTCTCGGTCACGAGGCCGCGGCGATACGGGTGAGGGCCTCGGTGAGCGTCTGCGGGGAGCATCCGAAGTTGAGCCTGGCCCATCCGATGCCCGAAGTGCCGTAGCGGTGGCCTGCGTTGAGGGCGACCCGTGCGGTGTCGAGGATGTGGGCGCTCGGGTCGTCGCCCCAGCCCAGGGCACGGAAGTCGAGCCAGGCCAGGAAGCCCGCATCGGGGTGCCGGTAGCGGACCGCCGGGAGTAGCTCCGTCAGCAAGGCGTCCAAGTGCCTTCGGTTGTGGTCGAGGGTGTCCACGACATCGGCCAGCCACGGGTCGCCGTCGTTGAAAGCGGCGACCGTGGCAAGGACGCCCAAGTGACCTGTGCGGTAGAGGGAGTGGGGCGAGAGCCGGTCGACGTAGCGCTTCGGCGCCGGGTCGGCGGTGATGACGGTGGCCGCCTTGAGCCCGGCCAGGTTCCAGCCCTTGCTGGCCGACAGGAAGGAGAACCCCCAGCGCCTCGCCTCCTGTGACACCGAGAGGAAGGGCACGAACTCGGCGCCCGGCAGCACGAGCGGGGCATGGATCTCGTCGGCGAGGACGTGGACGCCGTACCGGTCGGCCAGTTCGGCCAGCGCCGTCAGTTCCTCGCGCCGGTGGACGAGGCCCATGGGATTGTGCGGGTTGCACAGGAGGTACGCCGCGGCCCCCTCGGAGAACTCGCTCTCCAGGGCGTCCAGGTCAAGCCGCCATCCCTCGGACGCATCGCTCGACGGAGCGTCGGCCAGCGGAGCCTCCACGACGTGAGCGCCGACCTCACGTATCCACCAGGAGAACGGTTCATAGACCGGCGGGCTGATGACCACGCGGTCTCCCGCGGCGACGACGCGGCGCAGGACTTCCACCATGCCGATCCCGACGTCGGCCACCGTACGGATGCCGTCGGTGTCGATGCTCCAATCCCAGGCGCGCCGTGCGTAGTTGGCGACCGCGTCCGCGAGGTCGCGGGTCGGCGCCGCGTACCCGGTGTCCGAGCGGTCGATCGCCTCGCGAAGGACCTTGGCGACCGGCTCGGCCAGCGGGAAGTCCATCTCCGCGACGGGCAGGGGCAGGACGTCGTCCGGGAACGTCCGCCATTTCGCGCTCCGGCGTTTCCTCAGCCGCGCGAGGGGGTCGATCGAGAGGCTGTCCATGCCCATGGCGGCGAACTCCTGACCTTCTGAACTCGTGAGCTCGTGAACTCGTCAGCTCGTGAACTGCTGAATCGTGGGATCCCTTATGGGGCCGGGATGGCTCCGAGATGGGGCCGAGATGGCTCCGAGCTCGATGATCGGCCCGGCCCGCCCCTTCCCGCTTCCGATAAAGTGCCTGCTTGTGCCGAAAATCCGCCACGCTCCCCGCGCGACCACCGGCCTCCTCCCCCTCCGCGCGGGCGCGGAGGTCGACGCGCACCGGCACGACGAGCACCAGATCGTGTACGCCGGCCGCGGCGTCCTGTCGGTCACCACCGACGCGGGCAGCTGGGTCGCCCCCGCGACGCGGGCCATCTGGGTCCCCGCGGGTACCGTCCACGAACATCGCGCGTACGGCGACACCGATCTCCACCTGGTGGGCTTGCCGGTGACGGACAACCCGCTGCGTCTCGACCGGCCCGCGGTCCTCGAAGTCGCGCCGCTGCTGCGCGAGTTGATCCTGGCGTACACCCGGCAGCCCGAGCCGCCCGTCGGCGGCGGCGCGGCCGAGCGCCGCCGTCTGCGCGCCGTCCTGCTCGACCAGCTCCGTCACTCGGCCCAGCAGCCTGTCCACGTGCCCGCTGCCCGCGACCCGCGTCTGGTCGCGGTGTGCGCCATTCTGCGCGCCGACCCGGCCGACCGGCGGACCCTGGCGCGGCTCGGCGCCGCGACCGGCGTCAGCGACCGCACCCTGACCAGGCTCTGCCGAGCCGAACTCGGCATGAGCTTCCCGCAGTGGCGCACCCAGCTGCGCCTGCACCACGCCTTGTGCCTGCTGGCCGACGGCACTCCGGTCACCGTGGTCGCGCACCGCTGCGGCTGGGCGTCAAGCAGCGCCTTCATCGATGTCTTCCGCCGCGCCTTCGGTCACACGCCCGGCGCCCGGCGGGCACGCGGCTGACCACGGCGCACGCTCCTAGGCCGTGGCGGCTCCTGGCGGCGGATGCATCTCGACCCGTGTCGTGCGGAAGCGTGCGGCGTACGCGGACGGTGTCGTCCCCAGGTGGCGGGCGAAGGCCCTGCGCAGCGTCTCGTCGCTGCCCAGGCCGCTGCGTTCGGCCGCGTCGGTGACGCTCGCGCCGCGTTCGAGGAGCATGCGGGCGGACTCGAGCCTGAGGGACTCCACGTAGGCGGCCGGTGTGGTGCCGAGCTGTCGCGTGAACAGCCGGGTCAGATGCCGGGGGCTCACGGCGGCCCGCCCGGCCAGGGTCGCGAGGCGGTGGTCGGCTGCCGGATCGGCGGCGATGGCGTCGAGCAGCGGGCGCAGCACCGGATGGCTGGTCGCCGGGGTGCGCGAGGCCGCGGAGAACTGGGACTGTCCGCCGGGCCGCTGCAGGAAGACCACGAGGTCCCGGGCGACCCGCCGCGCGGTGTCGGGGCCGTGGTCCTGCTCGACGAGAGCCAGGCAGACGTCGATGCCGGCGGTGACCCCGGCCGAGGTGAGGACGGGCCCGTCCTGGACGTAGATGGCATCCGCCGTGACGGTGGTCTCGGGGTGCAGCCGGGCCAGCTTCGCCGCGTGTTCCCAGTGCGTCGTCGCCCTGCGCCCGCGCAGCAGACCCGCAGCGGCCAGCGCGAAGGCCCCGGTGCACACGGCGGCCACCCGCCCTGCCCCGCTTGCCAGTTGGGCCACGAGCTCGACGAGGTCGGGCCGTTCCGCGAAGGTGACGAGCTCGGCGTGGCCGGGAACGACGAGGGTGTCCGCGCCGCCCACATCCGCCGCCGGCAGATCGGCCGCGATCCGCAGCCCGGTGGAGGTCCTCACGTCCTGCCCGTCGGGGCTGCACACCCGCACGGTGTAGCCGCCGCCGGTGTAGCGGGCCGCGGTGGCGAAGACCTCCAAGGGGGCCGCGACATCGAGGAGACGCACGCCGTCGAAGGCGAGGACATAGATGTGGTGGGGGCGGGGTCCGTCCAGCTGTTCGGGCACGGGACCACGGTAGCGGCAGGACGTGTCCAGATGTGTGGGGTACCTGTCCACAAGGACATGGCCCTGGGACGCGTACGTCGAGCAGGCTGGTCCCACGGGCCGACAGGGGCTCGCGCCCCACTCCCTCCTCCACGACAGGAGTCACACCATGACCGACCGCTCCTCTTCCGCCGCCGGAGTGTCCGTGCCGGACACCAAGCTGGCCGCCGCGGCCACCGAACTGGTGCGGGACACGGCGAGCGAGCTGATCTACCACCACTCCCGCCGCGTCTTCTGGTTCGGCAGCCTGCAAGGCGCCGGGCGCGGGCTGAGTTTCGATCCCGAACTGCTCTACATCGGCGCGATGTTCCACGACCTGGGCCTGGGTGAGCGCTTCCGGGACAGCGGCCGCCGCTTCGAGGTGGACAGCGCCGAGGAGGCACGCGGCTTCCTGCACGGTCACGGCGTACCGGAGGACAGCGTGCGCCGGGTGTGGACCGCCATCGCCCTGCACACGACCCCGGGCATCCCCGAGTTCATGGAGCCGGAGGTCGCCCTGGTCACCGCAGGAGTGGAGTACGACGTCCTGGGCATCGGCTACGACGACCTGAGCGCCGACGACCGCGCCGAGATCACCGCGCTGCACCCACGCCCCGACTTCAAGCGGCGCATCCTGGAGGCGTTCGCCGAAGGAATCGCCCCCAAGCCGGAGACCACCTTCGGCAACGTGAAGGCCGACGTCCTGGAGCACTTCGTCCCCGGCTATACCCGCGGCGACTTCGTCGAGGTCATCCAGAACTCCCCCTGGACGGAGTAGGAGAATCGAGCGTCAACCCAGGGTTGACACCCTCTCGACTGTCAACCTACCGTTGACACATGACGCAGCCCGCACAGCCCACCCAACCCATCCGTCTCGACGACTTGATCCAGGCCATCAAGAAGGCCCACCCCGAAGCCCTCGACCAGCTCTCCGACGCCGTGATCGCCGCCGATCACCTCGGCGACGTCGCCGACCATCTGATCGGCCACTTCGTGGACCAGGCGCGCCGTTCGGGCGCCTCGTGGACGGACATCGGCAAGAGCATGGGGGTCACCCGGCAGGCGGCCCAGAAGCGGTTCGTGCCCAAGGACCCCGGCGAGATGTCGGACCTCGACCCCCGGCAGGGCTTCAACCGGTTCACCCCCCGGGCGAGGAACGTGGTCATGGCCTCGCAGGAGGAGGCCCGCGCCGCGGGCAACGACGAGATCGGCCCCGGCCATCTGACGCTCGCCCTCCTGACCGATCCGGACGCACTCGCCGCGAAGGCCCTTGTCGCGCAGGGGAGTTCGCTCGACGCGATCCGCGAGAGCGTCACCGACGCGCTGCCGCGCGCGGTCGGCGATGTGCCCGACCTCATCCCGTACGACGCGGGGGCGAAGAAGGTACTCGAACTCACCTACCGCGAGGCGCTGCGGCTCGGTCACAACTACATCGGGACCGAGCACATCCTGCTCTCGCTCCTGGAGGCCGAGGGCGGCACGGGCACGCTCGCCGGGCTCGGCATCGACAAGGCGGCAGCCGAAACGAACATCACCGAGGCCCTTGAGGCGATCCGCGCCTCCCTCGACCAGGCGTGACCGTGCCGGATCCGGCCGCGGGGCCGTCCTTCCCGGTCTCCCGCCCCGCGGCCGCGCGCACCCGCGCGGCCTCCCGGACGGCCGCCACGTTCGCCTTGCCCTGCCGGGACCCCGCCAGCTTCGCCTTGATGTGGTCGCGTACGAGGATCGGTTCGTAGGCGAGTTCGTCGGCGGCGTCGAGGTGGCTCGGCAGCGTGGAGATGACCGCGTCGACGTTGCCGTCGTGGAAGTAGGCCGCGGACCGGCGCCGGACGATACCGCCGTCCACGATCGGCGGCTTGACGCGGTGCAGGGTGGACATCCAGCGGTCGTTGGTGAGCCGGGCGGTGAGGTCGCCGAGATTGACCAGGAGCGCACCGTCGACGGGAGAGACGTCGTGCCAGGCCCCGTCGGTGGCGAGCACCTGCAGCCCGGCGACCTGGTCCGCCCACAACACGGTGACCAGACCGAAGTCGGTGTGCTCACCCATCCCCGTCAGGTCGCCGTCGAGCGTGACGGCGCCTTCCGGCAGGGCGTAGTTGTTCATGCGCAGTACGTCGATGGAGTGGTCGGTCAGCAGCTCGAAGAAGTCGGAAGGCTCCCCCAGGGCGTCCGCGAAGATGCGGGTCAGGGTGCGTGCCACGCGACCGGCCCGCGCGAAGTAGCCCAGCACGGCCCGTTCGAAGCCGCCGACCTGCGCGGGCCAGACGTTGCGGCCGTAGTCGTCCTCGGACAGGTCGAGCCCGGGGAACGAGCGGGCTTCGGTGCCGACGTTGAACGCCTCGAAGAAGTCATTCATGTGCCCGGCGGACTCCACGCCCAGGCTCAGGCTCAGGGATTCACTCTTCGGCGGGCTGTAGCCGCGGTTCGCCCCGGCGACGCGGTAGCCCTTCTTCGTCTCCAGGGGCAGGCCGAAGAACCCGTCCACGGCAGCGGCCAGGCCGTCCACCGTCTCGTCGGGAATGCCGTGGCCGAGGATCTGGACGAAGCCGACGCGGGCGCAGGCGTCGTCCATCTCCCGTGCCACGCGGGCGCGTTCGGCCGCCGGGCCGCCGTCGTCGACGTACGGCGTGATGTCGATGACGGGGACCTGGAAGGGCATGGGCGTCTCCTGGCGCGAGCGAGGGGCTACGCCGGATTCCCTATCACGATTTCACTGCCCGGACGGCACATCGGCCGAGGTGATGTCCGCCTCCAGCCTCCGCAGCCGTTCCGCGTCGCAGACGCGCGGACACGTGCCGCACGCCTCGGTGGCACGGATCGTGTAGTAGAGGCAGCAGCCGAGACGGGTGCGGGTCGGGTGCCGTTCGCCGTCGCGGGTCGTCAGGTGGCGGAAGGCGGCGCCGCCGGGAAAGGGTTCGACGGGGCCGGGGAGCAGCGCGTCCACCGCGCGCAGCGCCTCGTCCTCCTGGCCGAGCATGCGCCCCAGGTACCAGATGCCGGAGACGAGGTCGTCCCCGGCCATGCCCCACAACGCCCGTTGCCCCCGCCGCAGTTGGGGCCCGATCGCCGTGAGCAGCGGGCGCATGTGTGCGACGACCGCGGCGCGGAGTTCGGTGCGGAGCGAGTCCTCGTCGGGCAGGACCCGCGTTCCGGGGAGCCCGGCCGCCGGGTCGTCCGGGAGACAGGCGAAGGAGCCGGGGACGATCTCGAAGGCGCCGGTCTCCAGGTGGACGCGTACGTCCTCGGGGCGGATCCGCGGCACGCGCCGCTCCAGGTACCAGGCGCCGCTCATCAGCAGGGAGACCGACCAGAGGTAGCCGTGCAGCGCGCGGGACGCGGCGACGTCCGGTCGCGGACTGTGGTCGTGACCGGCGCGGATGCGTGCGGCCTCCGCCTCGACGAAGGCGTCAAGGGCGTCTTGATGTGCCGTCAGTTCGGCGCCGGTGAGCCACCCTTGACCCGCGGTCGAGCCGGGTTGCGCCACCGTGACGGCGAGCGTCCCGCAGTGCGCGGTGAGCCGCTGATAGGTCGCGGCGAGCAGGGCGGCGGGGCTCAGGGCGGTGGCGGCAGGCGCCAGGTCCGGGGCCACGGTCAGCGGCACGCGTAACTCCTTGAAAAGGCAGGTCCATCGGTCGTTCAGCGGCGAACCCGCCACCGCGAACTAGGTAAGGCTTACCTTATTTCTCTTCAACTTGCCTCATCGTGAACGGCGCGCCGCACGCGTCACTTTGCTGCGTGATCCAACCCTCACAGCGAGTTGACATCATTAGGTATACCTAACCTAAACTCTCACCCTGTGTCCAAGATCGCTCGGGCCGTCCCGACAGGCATCCTTTTCACGCGGCGTATCCCTCTGCTCCTCGCCGGATTCGGCGCGTTGGTGCTGTGTGCCGCCCTCAGTCTGGCCCTGGGCTCGCGCCCGGTACCGCTGTCCACCGTGGCCGAAGCGCTCTTCGGCGACGCCCACGGGCGGGACGCGATCGTCGTCACCGGGCTGCGTCTCCCGCGCACCGTCGTCGCACTCGCCGTGGGCGCCGCCCTCGGCGTGGCCGGTGCCGTCGCCCAGGGCATCACCCGCAACCCGCTCGCCTCGCCGACCACGCTCGGCATCAACGCGGGCGCCGGGTTCGCGGTCGTCGTCGCCATCTACGCCCTGCATCTCACGCGGCCCGTCGAGTATCTGTGGTTCGCCTTCTTCGGAGCCGCGGCGGCCGGGATGCTCGCCCTGATGCTGGCCCGGCGCGCGGGTGACCTCGATCCGGTGCGGCTCGCGCTCGGCGGCGTCGTGCTCCAGATGGTGCTCCTCTCCTGGACCCAGGCCGTGATGCTGGCCAGTGAACGCACCCTGGACGAGGCCCGCTTCTGGCTGGCCGGGTCGCTGTCGGGGCGCACCCTCGATGTGCTCTGGCCGGTCCTTCCCACCCTCGTCATCGGCCTTGTCCTCGCCCTCGCGATCTCTCCCGCTCTCAACGCCCTTGCGCTGGGCGACGATTCGGCGCAGGCGCTCGGCGTTCCGGTGGCCAGGATCCGCGTGATCGGCGGCATCGCGGTCGTATTGCTGGCGGGCTCGGCGGTGGCGGTCGCCGGGCCCGTCGCGTTCATCGGACTCGCCGCCCCGCACCTGGTGCGGCTCGCGGTCGGCTCCGACCACCGGCTGCTCGTGCCGGGCTGCCTGATCGCCGGGCCGCTGCTGCTCCTGGCCGCCGATGTCCTTGGCCGCGTCGTCGTACGCCCCTCCGAGCTGGAGGTCGGCATCGTCAGCGCGTTCCTCGGGGCGCCGCTGCTCGCGGTCCTTGCCCGGAAGGTGGCGCGATGACCGTCTTCGCCGTACGTGAGGTCAAGTCCGCGCCCACCGGGACGCGGGCCCGGCAGCGGCGCCGCCTGGCGCTGCTCGGCTGCGTCGGCCTCGCCGCCCTCTTCGCGCTCGTCACCCGCGCCCTGACGACGGGACAGATGCCCATGTCCGCCTCCGTCGCGCTGCGCGGCCTCGTCGGCCTCGGTGACCCGGCGGACGTGCTTGTGGTGCAGGAGCTGCGGGCGCCCCGCGTGATCGCCGCGGTCATCGCCGGCTGCGGGCTCGGGGTCGCGGGCTCGCTGCTGCAACGGGTCTTCCGCAATCCGCTGGCCTCGCCGGACGTGATGGGTGTGACGGGCGGCGCCTCCTTCGGAGCCGTCGTGCTGCTCGCCACCGGGGCATCCCAGACGCTGATTCCGCCGGCCGCGCTGGGCGGCGGTCTCCTGGCCGCGCTGCTCCTCGGGGTGTTCGGCTGGCGCTCGGGACTCACCGTCACCCGGCTCGTGCTCGTCGGGCTCGCCGTCCAGGCGGGACTCGCCGCCGCCGTGAACCTCATGGTCGTACGCTTCCCCGCCGAACTCGCGGGCTCCGCGCTGCAGTGGACCACCGGATCGCTCTACGGACGCACGTGGACCGAGGTGTGGGCCGCCGGAGGCGCGGTGGCGCTCGCACTCGTGGTCGCGTTCGCGCTCCAGCGGCGGCTCGCCGTACTGGACCTGGGCGACGAGTCGGCGGGCGGGCTCGGCCTCAACCCGTCGGCCGCGCGGCTCCAACTCCTCCTGACCGCCATCGTGCTGGCCTCGCTCGCCGCGGCGCTCACCGGGCCCGTCGCGTTCGTGGCGCTGGCCGTGCCCCATCTGGTGCGGTTCGTCGCGGGCCCGCCGACACCGGGGACGCTGGCGCTGACCGGTCTGGCGGGGGCGGTGCTGCTGCTCGCGTCCGACCTGGTGGTGCAGCACCTGCTTCCGGTGAAGGGGCTCCCCGTCGGAGTGGTCTCCGCGACGCTCGGCGCCCCCTGGCTCCTTGTGCTGATGATCCGACAGAGCAGGCCCGTCAACCGGAGTGCCGCATGAGTCCCACGCAGACGTCCACGCAGATGTCCACGCCGACGCCCCCCGCCAATCAACTCTCCACGCACGGGCTCGACCTGCGGTACGGCGACAAGGTCGTGGTCGGCGGCCTCGACGTGACACTGCCCGGCGGCGCCGTCACCGCCATCGTCGGCCCCAACGCCTGCGGCAAGTCCACGCTGCTGCGCGGTCTGACGCGGCTGCTCGCGCCCGCCGGCGGCAGTGTCGCCCTGGACGGCGCGGACATCCACCGGATGTCGGCGCGGGCCCTCGCCCGGCGGATGGGCCTCCTGCCGCAGCAGCCGGTGACGCCCGACGCCATCACCGTCGAAGCCCTCGTACGCCTGGGCCGCTACCCCCACCAGACCTTCCTCAGCCCCTGGTCCAAGGCCGACCAGGCGGCGGTGGACGAGGCATTGGAGCGCACCGGCACCGCGGAGCTGCGCGAGGAGAGCGTGGACCGGCTCTCCGGCGGCCAGCGCCAGCGTGCCTGGATCGCCCTCGCGCTCGCCCAGGACACCGAACTGCTTCTCCTGGACGAGCCGACCACCTTCCTGGACCTGCGCCACCAGCTCGACGTCCTCGACCTGGTGGCCGATCTGCACACCGAGGCGGACCGCACCGTGGTGATGGTGCTGCACGACCTCGGGCAGGCCGCCCGGTACGCGGACCACCTGGTCGTCCTCAAGGACGGACGGCTCGCCGCGGCCGGGGCGCCCGCAGACGTACTCGACGCGGAACTCGTCAAGGACGTGTTCGACGTCGACTGCCGGGTCATCCCCGACCCGGAGACCGGCACCCCACTGGTCGTACCGAAGGGCAGAACCGCCCGCCGCGCCACGGGCGATCCGGCCGTCCCCGCCTGATCGTCCCCACCTGATCGTTGTCGCGTTTCGTTCCGCCGCATCCCGTCCGTCCCCTCTGTCCCGTCTGTCCCGTCCCAACCTCCGCTCACAGCAAGGGAATCCAACCCTCATGACCACCAGAAGCTTTCCACGCAGGCTCAGTGCCGTCCTGCTCACCGTCGTCCTCGGCACCGGCACGCTCGCCGCGTGCGGCGACTCCGACGGGGACGACAAGGGCAAGGCCGACTCCGCCGCCGACACCGGCTTCCCGCGCACCATCAAGCACGCCATGGGCAGCACCGAGATCCCCGCACAGCCGAAGAAGGTCGTCGTCCTGGACACCGGCGAGCTGGACGACGTCACGCTGCTCGGCGTCAAGCCGGTCGGCGCCGTCTCCCCGCACTTCAAGACCGCGGGCGGCTTCCCCTCGTACCTCAAGGACAAGATCGGCGGCGTGAAGGACGTCGGCCCGATGGAGGAGCCGAACCTGGAGCTGATCGCCTCCCTCAAGCCCGACCTGATCCTGTCCTCCAAGGTCCGGCACGAGAAGGTCTACGACAAGCTCAAGGGCATCGCGCCGACCGTCTTCACCGAGACGACGGGTTCCCCCTGGAAGGAGAACCTGAAGGTCCACGCCAAGGCCCTCGGCATGGAGAGCCAGGCCGACACGGCGCTCAAGAACTACGAGAAGCGCGCCAAGGCCCTCGGCGACTCCATCAAGGCGAAGTACGACGGGAAGATGCCGTCGGCCTCGGTCGTCCGCTTCATCGCGGGCCCGACCCGGCTCTACCAGAAGTCCGCCTACAGCGGCATCGTCCTCGACGACATCGGCCTCACGCGCCCGGCGTCGCAGAACTCGTCGGACCCCGAGAAGTCGATGCTGGACGTCAGCCCCGAGCAGATCGACAAGGCCGAAGCCGACCTCATCTTCGTGACGGTGGCCGACGCTCCCGACAAGACGCAGCAGAAGGACGTCACGTCCAACCCGGTCTGGAAGGACCTGACGGCCGTCAAGAAGGACAAGGTCTTCACGGTCCCGGACGAGACGTGGATGTCGGGCATCGGCGTCCAGGCCGCGGAGCACGTTCTTGAGGACGTGGCGAAGGCGACGGACGTCAAACTGCCGGCCAAGTAGGCGCTCGTCGTAGAGGCGGGCCCTTGGCCGGGCCCGCCCTTCCCCCACCCCCCACATGCACCTCCGCTCGCACCCGGAAGTGGACTCGCCCATGCGGCTGTACGTCCTTGCCCGCAACCCCACCGACTCGGTCACCGAAGGCTTTCTGCCCGCCGCGCGCGGGCTCGGCCTCGACGTCACCCTCCTCACCGATCAGCCGGACGCCCACCGGGTCGGCTGTGCCCGGGAGAACCTCGAATCCCTGGAGATCCTGGAGTGCGACGTACGCGATTTCCGCGCCGTCATCAGCCGGATCTCCGCGCACCACTCCCCCGGCGCGGTCTTCACCAACAGCGACCACCTGCAGACCCAAGCGGCCCTGGCCGCCGAGTACTTCGGGCTGCCCGGCAAGGACTGGCGGGCGGCGCTGCGCACCAAGGACAAGGCGCAGATGCGGCGCCATCTGGCGGCCGCGGGGGCCGACGCGGTCTGGTCGGCGGAGCTCGCCGCGGGCCAAGACCCGGCCGAAATCACCGCCCTCGACGTTCCGTTCCCGTGCGTGGTGAAACCGCGGGAGGGCGTGGCGAGCGAGGACGTGGTGCTCGTCGAGGGGCCCGGGGAGCTCGTGCGGCGGTGCGCGGAGATACAGGCGCGGCGTCCGGGGGCGGCACTGGTCGTCGAGGAGTATCTCGCCGGGGAGTTGTGCACCCTGGAGACGCTCGGCGACGGCCACGTCCGGCACGTCCTTGGCGGTTTCCGTACGCAGGTGTCGCCGCCGCCGTACTTCATAGAGGAGCGGATGACGTTCGCCCCGGCGCATCCGGAGCCGGTGGTGTCCCAGGTCCTGGCCCAACTTGACGTGCTGGGTGTGGGGTTCGGCGCATGCCACACGGAGTTCGTGGTGGCGGACGGGCGTGCACGGCTCATAGAGGTCAACTACCGCGCCATCGGCGACCAGTGCGACCTGCTCCTCGCCCAGCTCCTGGACATACCGCTCTTCGAGCACATCCTCCGTACGCATCTGGGGGAGCCGCTCCCCTCGGACCTGGGCGCGCGGACGGACGGCCGGGCACGGCTCGACTACCCGTGCGCGCAGCGCACGGGAACGCTGACGGCTGCGCCGGGTGCGACCGAAGTGGTCGTGGGTGGAGTGCGCCTGACGTACCGACCGCTACGCGAACTCGGCGAGCACCACGAACTCCACGGCACGAACCGGGACTTCCTCGGCGTGGTCCGCGCCACGGGCACCGACCAGTCAGCGGTGGACCGAGCCGTGGCGGACTTCCTCGCCGGTCACCACTGGGAGATCACGCCGTGACGCGTCTGCCTGAAGGGACGCCTTCAACCACGGCCGACGTCGAGGCCGAGCTCCTGCTACGCGTACTGAGCGCGCTCCTGCGCGAGGACGTGGTGGGGTGGCGCACCCGGAGCACGGCGGTGCGGCATCCGGACGGCTTGTGGCTGAGGCTGAGTGGCGGGCATGACGCGTCCGGCGGTGACGCCCTGCTGATGCCTGTCCAGGCGGACGGCTACCAAGGGACGTACGCCGCCCGGCTTCCCCTGCTCCGGCGGGAGTCCGACGGGGCCGAACTCACCGACGCGGGCAGCGTTC
The DNA here is from genome assembly GCF_039533825.1 of Streptomyces rectiviolaceus. Classification (NCBI taxonomy): domain Bacteria; kingdom Bacillati; phylum Actinomycetota; class Actinomycetes; order Kitasatosporales; family Streptomycetaceae; genus Streptomyces; species Streptomyces rectiviolaceus. The sequence goes on along the minus strand of NZ_BAAAUG010000022.1, from coordinate 60,147 downwards.
TGTCCGCCCTGCGCGACCTCGCCGACCCCGTGGACCGTGGCGGATTCGAGGCACTCGCCGCGGAGTGCGGGCAGGCGCTCGACGCCATGCGGCTGCATGCCGGGACGAAGGGTGAGGCGGATGCCCTGCTCACCGGTCGGTACGGCGGCGACCCCGCAACCTGGACCGGCCTCGCGGGCGGGCTCGGCTTCGACACCCTCGCCGCGCGGACGGATCACCCCGTGTATCCGACCTCCCGTGGGCGCTCCGGGCTCTCCGTGCCCCAACTGCGCGCGTATGCCCCTGAGTTCCACCCCACTTTCGCGCTACGGCAGCTCGCCCTGCCCCGCGATGCCGTCACCGTCGGCGGCGGCACCGACGCCTGGCTCTCGCCCCGCGAGGCAGGGGCACCCGAGCTCGAAGGGAGTCATCTCGTGCTCCCCGTGCACCCGTTGACCGCGGACGGCACCCTGCGCGACGCGCTGCGGGAAGCGGGGCTCGACGGGCGGGCCCAGCTGCTCGACGGGCCAGGATCCGACGTCGTACCGACCCTGTCGATGCGTACCGTCGCCCTCACCTCGCACCCCGCGCGGCACCTCAAACTGCCGCTCGCCACCGCCACTTTGGGCCTGCGCAATCGGCGCACCATCAAGCCGGGCACCCTCGTCGACGGCGCCGCCGGCCAGCGGCTGACCGAAGCCGTCGTCGCCCGTGAGCCCCGGTTCCAGGGGGTCGTCCTGCACGCGGACGAGACCCGGTTCGCGCACGCCGGGCATGAGCTCATCGCCGTGCTCCTGCGCCGCTACCCCGCCGGTCTCGACGGCTCCGTGGTCGTGCCGATGGCCGCGCTCCTGTGCCAGGCGCCCGGTGGTGACCGGCTGCTGATCGACCACATCGCCGACCGCTTCTACGGCGGTGATCCCCTCGCCCTCCTGGACGCCACGCTCGCCCTCCTCTTCGACTGGCAGACCACCCTCTTCGCCTACGGGATCGCCCTGGAGTCGCATCAGCAGAACATCTCGCTGGTGATGGACGAGCACACCGACGGCAACGCGGGCCGCCGGACCCGGCTGCGGCTGCTGTTCAAGGACAACGACGGGCCGCGCGTCAACCACGCCCGACTACGTGAGGCCATGGGGCAACAGGCCCCGGAACGCGGCGAGTTCGACGATGCGCGGATCTTCGTCGACGGAGACGGCCCCGTGCTCGACCTGTTCACCACCATCACCCTCCACCTCTGTGCGGGCTCCTACGCCTTCGGGCTCGCCCGGCACGGCCACGCCCCGCTGGAGCGTCTGCTCAGGCTCGTGCGCGACCGGCTCGCCGAGGCGGTCGCACGGCTCGGCACGGGCCCCGGCGAGCCGGGCGCACTCCTTCGGGCGCGCGTCCTGGACGCGCCGGAGCTACCCGTCAAGGCGATGGTCACCGCGGGCACTCTCCTGTCCAAGGAGCGCTCCGGGGCCGCCGACATCAACAAGCACTACACGACGGGACCCAACTACCTGCGGCAGACGGGGACTTCATGATGGCCACCGCATCGTCGGCGCACACTCTTACGGAGGGCCCGACCGTGGGCGCGGGACTCGGACGACGCCAGGTGCACGCCGTCGCCGCCTGCTACTTCGTCGCATCCTTCGCCGCCCTTGGCCTGCCCCCGTATCTCACCGAGATCCTCCCGGATCTCGGCGACGCGAGCGCCCGCTGGGCCGGGCTCCTGTACGTCGTCCCGACCGTCTTCGGCGCGCTCGGCGCGCCCCTGTGGGGCCGCGCCGCCGACCGCTTCGGCCGAAAACGGCTGCTCCTGCGGGCCCAACTCGGCCTCGCCGTCTCCTTCTTGCTCGCCGGATGGGCCGACTCCCTCGGCGCGTTCGTCACGGCACTGGTGCTGCAAGGCGTCCTCGGCGGCACGTTCGCCGCGTCCAACGGCTACCTCGGCGCCGCGCTCACCGGTTCGGGCCTCTCCAGGGCGCTCACCCTGATGCAGGGTGCCGCGCGGGCGGCGCTCGTCCTCGCGCCGATCGTCGTCGGCTCGCTGACGCCCTGGATCTCGCCGCACCGGCAGTACGCACTGCTCGCCGTCCTGCCGCTTGCGGCGGCCGCGATGCTCGCCGCCCTCCCGGAACCCACTGCGGAGCCTGCGAAGCCCGCCCCGGCCGAGGTGCCGGACGCCGCCGTCCCGCTCGCGCCGCTCAGGGCGCTCTACGCCTTCGAGTTCGCCTTCGTCCTCTCCACCGTCATCTCCTTCCCCTACCTGATCGCGCTGATCGAGGACCGAATACCCGGTGTCTCGCCGGTCGTGTCCGGCGCGCTCTTCGCCCTGCCGCACCTGTGCTATCTCCTCTTCGCGCTGCGGGTGCACCAGGCCGTCGAGCGCCGCCCCATGCAGGGGATTGCCGCCGGGTTCGGCCTGGTCGCGCTCGGTCTCGCCGGGCACGGCGCCGCCGATTCGCTCGCCGCCTTCACCGTCGTTCGGCTGGTGCTCGGCGCGGGTCTCACGCTCGGCCTCGTCAGCCTGTCCGTGCTCGCCGCCGAGTGCGCCCACGGCAGACCGCCCGGCGGCATGTTCGGCACGCTGGAGCTCGTCTCCAAAGGGGGCGCGGTCGCCGCCGGTCTCGCGGCAGCGGCCGGCAACAGCCTCCTCGGTCCGCCCGCTCCCCTCCTGACCGGCGCCGCGATCGCCCTGATCGCCCTGGCCGCCGCCACCCTTCCTGCCCTGTTCCGCCGCTCGCCCCGCATCCGCTGGAGCCGTTGATGTCCTTGCCGACCGGCACGTTCTCCGCCCCGTCCTGGGCGCCCGCCCAGTCCGCCGCCCTCATCGCAGGCGCCCCCGTCGCCGGCGCCGCGCCCACCCGTCTGCCCAGCGCGGACCAAGCGGTGACGCACACCCTCCTCAACTGCCTGCTGCGCGAGGTCTCGGGGCCCGAGCACCAGACCGCCGTCGTCGACGGCGATCTCCTGCTCCGGCTGCCGCGCCGCGGGGTCCTCCTGCGCGTCGCTCTGCGCCGCGCGTCGCTCCTCGGCGCCCACCGTTTCACCGGCCCGGTGACCGAACAGCGCGACGGCGACTGGGTGGAGGTGGACTGGCCGCGCCTCGCCGAGTACACGCACGCCGAGCTCTCGCTGCGCACCGGCGTGCGCAATGAGGAGTTCCTGGAGCAGATCGCCTCCAGCCACGAAGGGGTCAGCGCCGCGATCGCCGCCGACCGCCCTGCGCCCTCCTCCGGGACGGCTCCGCGGTGGCTCGCCGACTACCTCGCCTCCGAGCAGTCCCTGCTGTTCGGCCACCGTTTCCACCCCACCCCCAAGGCCCGCGGCGGCGACCTCGCCGACTGGTCCGCGTACGCCCCCGAGACCGCGGCCTCCTTCCCGCTGCGCCACCTCGCCGTACGGGATCATCTCGTCGTCGAGGAGTCGGCGCTGCCGGGCGCCACGGCCCCGCTCGACCGTCTCGGGACCGTGCCGGACGGCTACCGTCTCCTTCCCGTGCACCCCTGGCAGTACGACCTGCTGCGGGAGCACCCGGGGCTGCGCGCCGCCCTGGACCGCGGGGATGTCGTCGACCTGGGTCCCGGCGGCTCGCCGTTCGCCGCCACGGCCTCCGTACGCACGCTGTACGACGGTGACACGTTCCTGAAGTTCAGCCTGAACATCCGCATCACCAACTGCCTGCGCAAGAACGCCAGTTACGAGCTGTCGGGCGCCGTCGCACTCACCCGCGTACTCGAAGGCGCCCTGGACGACCTGGCCGTCCGCTTCCCGGGCAGCGCCGTGCTCCGCGAGCCCGCCTACCGCAGCCTGGCACTCGCGGGACCCGACGGTCGCCTTGACGTCGCCCTCCTGGAGGGCTTCGGCGTCATCGTCCGCGAAGGCCTCGCGGGACGGCTCATCCCCGGAACGACGCCCCTGCTCGCCGCGGCCGTCGCGGACGAGTATCCGACGGGGCCCGGCCACATCTCCCGGCTCCTGGCGGGCGCGGGGCCGCAACAGGCCCTCGAGTGGTGGCGGACGTATCTGCGGCTCCTGCTGCCACCGGTGCTCGCCGCGTACTTCGACCACGGTCTCGTGCTCGAACCACATCTGCAGAACGTCCTGATCTGCGTCGACGACGACGGCATGCCCGCCCAGGTGCTCTTCCGCGACCTGGAGGGCACCAAGCTCCTGCCCGAGCGTCACGCGGAGACCCTGGCCGCGCTCCCGCCCGAGGTCGCGGGCCCGATGACGTACGACGCGCAGCGCGGCTGGGACCGAGTCGTCTACTGCCTCCTGGTCAACCACGTCGCCGAGCTGCTCGCCGCCCTCGCCGACCTCCATCCGCACACCGAGCCCGCGCTCTGGTCACACGTCCGGGCCACGGTGCAGGAGTTCGCCGACGCCCACGGCTGCCCGCCCCGGCTCAGCGCCCTGCTCGCCGGAGTGCCGCTGCCCGCCAAGGCCAATCTGCTCACCCGCTGGGAGCGCAAGGCCGACCGGGACGCGGGCTATGTCCGTCTCACCTCACCCTTTCCGCTCGCCGAGCACGTACGGGACCTGGGTGCCCGCACCGACGCACCTTGGAGCGCCGCCGGATGACCGCCCCCACTCCCGCCGTACGTGACCGCGCCCTCGGCCTCGCCCCGGAAGAACTGCCCGCCTACCTGTACGACTTGGCGGCACTGGACACCCATGCCGCCGCCGTGCGCACCGCGCTCCCTGGGCAGGTCGAGCTCTATTACGCCGCCAAGGCCAATCCGGAGCCGAAGATCCTGACCGCGCTCGACCCGCACGTCGACGGCTACGAAGTCTCGTCGGGCGGTGAACTCGCCCATGTGGCCAAGGCGGTGGCGGGACGCCCGCTGGCCTTCGGCGGTCCCGGCAAGACGCCGGACGAGATCACGGCGGCCCTTGAGCTCGGCGTGGAGCGCTTCCATGTGGAGAGCGCGTACGAGCTGCGGATGCTGGCAGCGCTCGCCGCCCGCGTCGTGCCGCACACCCGCGTCGGGGTCCTGCTCCGCTTCAACCTCGACCTCAACGCCGATGCCCTGGCGGGGAGTTCACTGGCGATGGGCGGACGCCCCACGCCGTTCGGCATCGACCCGAGCGAGGCAGACTCCGTGGTCTCTGCGGACTCCGCGGTCTCCGGGTTCGCCGACGGAAGCTTCGCGCAGCTGCATCTGCTCGGCGTGCACGCCCATTTGGCCAGCGGACTCGACGCACCGCGCCAGCTCGCGGTCGCCGATTCCGTCGTGACCTGGTCGCAGGCGCTCGCCCGGCGGCACGGCATCCGGCTGTCGGAGGTCAACGTCGGCGGCGGGATGGGCGTGGACTACGCCGAGCCCGGCGCGCGCTTCGACTGGGCCCGGTACGGCGACGGCCTCGCCCGGCTCTGCGCGGCGCACCCCGAACTGACGCTCCGCATCGAGCCGGGGCGGGCACTGACTGCGTACTGCGGTTGGTACGCCACCGAGGTCCTGGACGTGAAGCAGAGCCACGGCGAGGAGTTCGCGGTGGTGCGCGGCGGCACCCACCATTTGCGCACCCCCGCGGCCAAGGGCCACGACCAGCCCTGCACCGTGCTCCCCGCGCGTGAGCCGTGGCCGCATCCGTGGCCCAGGTCCGAGGCGCGGCAGGGCCGGGTGACGTTCGCGGGGCAGTTGTGCACCCCGAAGGACGTCCTGTCCCGGCGGGTTCCGGTGGCGGGGCTGCGGGCCGGGGACCGGGTGGTGTTCGCGATGGCGGGTGCGTACGCGTGGAACATCTCGCACCACGACTTCCTCATGCACCCGAGGCCGGGCTTCCACTTCCTCTGACCGCCTGCGGTGGGTCCGCTGCCGTCCTCCTAGTAACCCTGGGACCACCGCACGACGTTGTGCGGCGGATCCCCGCCTGCGAGCCGCCGCCAGTTGTCCGCGAACAGGTCGAGGATCCGCTTCGTCTCGTCGCGTGATCCGCCCGCGGTGTGCTGGGTGAGGATGACGTTCGGGCAGCTCCACAGGGGGTGCCCGGCGGGCAGCGGCTCCTGGCGGGTGACGTCGAGGACCGCGCCGCCGAGGCGGCCGGAGGCGAGGGCGGCGACCAGGGCGTCCTCGTCCGCCAGGGTGCCGCGACCGGCGTTCACGAAGACCGCGCCGGGGCGCAGCCGGCCGATGCGCCGCCGGTCGAAGAGCCCGGCGGTCTCGGCCGTGCCCGGCAGCAGTCCCACGACGATGTCGAACTCGGGGAGCCCGGCGTCGAGTTCCGGTCGGGTGCGGAGGTCGCCGTCGCCCCGTGCGAAGTGCGTGACGGAGCAGCCGAAGGGGACGAGGAGTTCGGCGAGGCGCAGGGCGATGGATCCCCTGCCAAGGATGAGGACGTTCGCGCCGCCCAGGAGGCGAAGGCCGGGCCGTACGTCGAGCTTGGACCAGGACTCCCCGGCACGAAGTCCTGCCAGTACGTCGACCCCGCGGTAGAGCGCGAGGATGCCCGCGAGGCAGGTCTCCGCGACCGGTTCGGCGAAGAGGCCGCCGAGATTGGTGACGGTCAGACGCTCTCCCAGGACCGGCCAGTCGAGGCCGGCGTAGCGGTCGATGCCGACGGACGCGAGCTGCAGCCAGCGCAGCCGCGGCGCCTTCTCCACCCAGTCCGCCCTCGGGTTGCCGAGGGCGATGTGGGAGTCGGCGAGCACACGCGCGTCGTCGGCCGCTTCGGAGTCCGGTTCGGCGAACCAGACCGGGCCCGGCGTGACGGCGCGGACGCGTTCCTGTTCGGCGGCGTCCAGCGCCAGCTCCACGTACAGGGCGGCGTCCGGTGGCAGGTCGGCCGGGTCGGAGGCCTGCGGAGCATGTGGTGCACGGACCATTCCTGATTCCCCCGTGGTACGGAAAGCGCTGGTGAACGTGCGTTCACCGAACTTAGGGCTTTCGCTCCACGGGGGTCAACAGTGATCTATCCGCCCGTGAGGTGGAGGGTGAAGTTCTCGTGGTCGCCGACATCGAGTTCGCGGAAGCCGCGCGGATGCCCACCCGACACCGACGGCTTCCAGCACCGATTGAAGGCCTGGTCCGGAACCTGCGTGACGTACTGCCCGGCCCAGACGGGACCGTTGTTCACCGCCTCGGCCACGTAGAACCACTTGGGGCTGTACTTGTTGACGTCGTTGGCGTACACGAGCGCGGAACGCCCCGGGTCGATGCCCCACCAGCCCATGATGTGCGGCCCGGTGTTGAAACGGCAGGTGTCGTCGGAGAAGCCGATCGCCACATACACGCGTGCCCGGTAGTGGTTGCTGATCGTCAGACCCACGGTCTCACCCTTCCGGTGGTGCGTCCGCGGCGGTGGGCGCGGCGCCCGGCTTGTGCCACGCCTCCCCGTGGGGAAGCCCTGGAGCCGGGGCCTGGAACCCTTCGGGTCCGCGGCTCACCGGTTCGTCGCCGATCGCTCCGCGCGGATCGGCTCCGAACTCGTCGGGATCCCTCTCCGCGCCCGCGTCCGAATCGTTCACCGTCCCCATCGAGCACCCCCTCAAAGGAAGTTGAGCGTCTGACCACCTCTACTGCGGGGCTGCCGGTCGGTCAATCGACGGCGTACGGGGGATCAGGATCCCGGGAGAAGGGATCAGGCTCCCGTCGTGGAGCCGGGCCGGATGATCATAAGGACCGTGACGGTGGCCCAGAGGAGGTTGAACACGCCTGTGTACATGGCGAGTTGGCTGCTGGTGCGCTCGCCCACGGCCACCACACCCGCTCCGTCGACCGGGTGGCCGTCCACGTCGATGCGGCCTTCCCCGGTCACCGCGTCGAGCGCCGCCTCCTGACGCGGCAGGACGAGAATGATGAGCACCACGGCCGCGGCGGCGGTGAGGATGATCGATACGATCAGCCAGGCGCTGCCGAGCACGTTCAGGCTGGCGGCGGTCGCGAAGCCGGTGATGGGGACGGCGACGCCGACGAACGCGTACACCGAGCAGATGCGCTGCAGCAGGCGCAGCGAGGCGACGGCCGACGCGTCCTGCGGGTCGGCCTGGGCGCGGCGCAGGGCCGCGGGGAACATGCTGGCGGCGACGGTGACCGGGCCGACGGCGAGGATGGCGGCCAGCACATGGAGCGTCAGGAAGAACTTGGTCACGGCGGGCCCTCGGGATTCGAAGAACGGCGGAGGTCGGGTGGTCAGGTGGCTCCCGATCGGGACCCGGTCGCCGAGATTAGCCAGCGTCCGCGTCCGCGGAACAGTGGCATTAGTGACAGGTTCCGCAGAGATACCGCCATGGAATCCCAGGCCAGTTCACGCGCCACGGGCAGGCCGTACCGCCTGTGCACGCGCTTGGCGGGATGGCGGCGCCGGCGTACGTTGCCGCCATGCACACCGTGGCCGTCCTGGCGCTGGACACCGTCATCCCGTTCGACCTGTCCACCCCGATCGAGGTCTTCAGCCGTACCCGGCTGCCGGGCGGGCGGGCCGGCTACCGGGTGCGTGTCTGCGCCGCCGCGCCGGAGGTCGACGCCGGTCTGTTCACGCTCCGGGCGCCGTGGGGCCTGGAGGGGCTCGCGGACGCGGACACGATCATCGTGCCCGGCAGGGCCGACGCGTCCCGGCCGGTCCCCGACGCGGTGCTGGACGCGCTGCGGGACGCGGCGGCCGACGGCACCCGGATCGCCTCCATCTGCGCGGGCACCTTCACGCTGGCCGCGGCCGGTCTCCTGTCCGGGCTCCGCGCCACCACGCACTGGATGGCCGCGGCCGTGCTCGCCGAACGCCATCCCGACATCGACGTCGACCCGGACGTGCTCTACGTCGACAACGGGCAGATCCTGACGTCCGCCGGCGCCGCCGCCGGGCTCGACCTCTGCCTGCACCTGATCCGCCGGGACTACGGCTCCGCCGTCGCCGCGGACGCGGCCCGCCTCTCGGTGATGCCCCTGGAACGCGAGGGCGGCCAGGCCCAGTTCATCGTCTCCGAGGCCCCGCCCACGCCCCAGGGATCGGAGCTGGAGCCGGTGCTGCGCTGGCTGGATGAGAACACCAGGAGCGAACTCACGCTGGAGGACATCGCGGGCCGGGCGGGGATGAGCACCCGCACCCTGCTGCGCCGCTTCCGGGAGCAGACGGGCAGCACACCGCTGCAGTGGCTGCACCGCACGCGGATCCGGCAGGCACAGCACCTGCTCGAGACGACGGGGCACTCCGTCGAGCGCATCGCCGTCCAGGTCGGCTTCGGATCGCCCACCGCCTTCCGCGACCGCTTCAAGCGCGTCGCCGGTGTCAGCCCGCAGGCCTACCGCAAGGCGTTCCAATGAGCCGGGGACGCGGGTGACGCTCAGACCTTCCGCGCCTCGACGAGGCACCACCTGGGGCTGCCGTCGCCCCGGCGGCCGAACTCCTCCAGCGGGTGCAGCCGCATCGTGAACCCGGCCCGGAGCAGGTCCTCAAGGACTCCCCGCAGCGGGAAGGTCCGGTAGTACATGACGAACGGCGGGCGCCACAGCAGATTCCGCACCCGCATCACCCCGTCGAAGCCGAGCAGCGCCCAGTACAGCGGCGAGGTCGGGGGCGGCGGCGCGCCGATCGGGAAGGCGAAGACCCCGCCGGGCCGCAGCGCCCCGCAGACCTCCGCGAACAGCCGTGGCCGCTCGGCGGGCAGGAAGTGGCCGAACGCCCCGAAGCTCACCGCGAGGTCGTAGGCCTCGGTGAAGGGCAGGGCACGGGCGTCGGCGCGCACCCACTCCACCGCGGGCCCGCCGTCCCGGGGGACCACGGCAGCCCGCGCCTCGGCCAGCATCCCGGCGCTGAGGTCGAGGCCGGTGACCCGCTCCCGGCACAGCGGCAGCAGCGTCTCGACGCCCGCGCCGGTGCCGCAGCAGACATCGAGACCCGCGTCGAAAGGACCGAGGTCACTCAGCGTGTCCGCGACCGCGTCAAGGATCCGGTCGGGCGTACGGAACGGGGTGTGGTCGAACTTCGGGGCCAGCAGGTCGTAGCCGTCCTCGATGGAGGAAAGGGCTTGCACGGCCAGTTCGCGGAGTGTGGGTCCCTGGGAGGTGAACACCGTGCCCACCCTAGTCAGCGGTCCGACGGCAAGGGCTCGACCGTGGACAAACCTGGGCATATCTTTGTTAATGACGGGCGACTCGGAAGATTGGGGGTCGTCATGGTCGAAGAGCTGCTCACAGCAGGGGCCGCGGTCGCGGCTGCCGGGTTTGTGTACGTGGTGTCGGCTGCTCGCGTGGTCAAACAGTACGAGCGGGGCGTGGTGCTCCGTCTCGGGCGGCTGCGGGAGAGCGTCCGCCAGCCGGGGTTCACCATGGTGGTGCCCGGCGTGGACCGGCTGCACAAGGTGAACATGCAGATCGTGACCATGCCGGTCCCGGCGCAGGACGGCATCACCCGGGACAACGTCACGGTGCGCGTCGACGCGGTCATCTACTTCAAGGTGATCGACGCCGCCGACGCGGTGATCAAGGTCGAGGACTACCGCTTCGCGGTCTCGCAGATGGCGCAGACGTCGCTCCGGTCGATCATCGGCAAGAGCGACCTGGACGATCTGCTCTCCAACCGCGAGAAGCTCAACCAAGGTCTGGAGCTGATGATCGACTCGCCCGCCCTCGGCTGGGGCGTGCAGATCGACCGGGTCGAGATCAAGGACGTCTCGCTCCCGGAGACGATGAAACGCTCGATGGCCCGGCAGGCCGAGGCCGACCGTGAGCGGCGGGCCCGCGTGATCAACGCGGACGCCGAGCTGCAGGCATCCAAGAAGCTGGCCCAGGCCGCACACGAGATGGCGGACGAACCCGCCGCGCTCCAACTGCGGCTCCTGCAGACCGTGGTGGCGGTCGCCGCCGAGAAGAACTCGACCCTCGTGCTGCCCTTCCCCGTAGAGCTGTTGCGCTTCCTGGAGAAGGCCCAGCAGGCACAGCCGCCTTCACCCGCACCACCCGCCCCCTCGGCGAAGCCGATCCCGAAACGGCCGACGGCGGCATAGTCATGATCCCGGCCGTTCGGGCCTGAACCAGCTTCGGAGGCGTTCTTGGACAGGAGCGGACAACCGGCCTTTGACCAGCGCGCACACGGATCCGGCCGGGACTGCGGCAGGGGCGCGTAGCCGCCGTCGTGGCCGGTTACCGCCAGGAGGTCTATCGGGTTGAGCCATGGGTCAGGTAGACGTATCGCGGCCGTAGACCCGCCACTCAGCAAGAGGAGGCATGCCTCATGACCGGTGCCCGAACCACCACCGCGGCAGGCAAGACCCGGTTCGACGACATCTACAACCAGCCTGACCCCCGCGCGTACTTCCGTACGCTGGCCCCCCTGCAGTACGAGATACCGCACCAGGCTCAGGACGTCTTCCGGGGCACGCTCGCCCAGCGGTCGGCGGTGCGCGGCACCCACCTCCCCGTCACGGTCCTCGACCTCTGCTGCTCCTACGGGATCAACGCGGCGCTGCTCAACCACGACCTCACGCTCACGGACCTGTACGCGCACTACACGAGCGCCGAGACGGCCGCCCTCACCCGGGGTGAGCTCATCGAGTCGGACAAGGAGTTCTACGCCTCGCGGCGGCGGGCGGACGCCGTCCCGGTCGTCGGCCTCGATACGGCCGAGAACGCGACCCGCTATGCCTTGGAGGTGGGGCTGCTCGACGAGGCCTATGCGGAGAACCTCGAGCGTCACCCGCCCAGCGACGGGCTGCGCCGTGCCGTGGGGCGCGTCGGCCTGATCACGGTCACCGGAGGCATCGGCTACATCACCCACCGCACCTTCGACGCGCTCCTCGACGCGACGCGCGTCCCGGTGTGGGTGAGCGCGTTCGTCCTGCGCACGGTGCCCTTCCAGCAGATCCTGGCCAGTCTGGACGCTCATGGTCTCGCCACCGAGACCGATCCCCGACGGACCTATCCGCAGCGGCTGTTCAGCGGTGCCACAGAGCAGAGCAGCGCGGTGGACCAGGTGCTCAAGGCCGGCGACGATCCCACGGGCCTTGAGGCGGAGGGCCGCTACTACACCCGCCTCTACCAGTCACGGCCCCGCCCTGCGTAACTCGCGGCCGCCGAGCGGCACAGACCCCGCCCGCTCAGCTCGTGAAGAACTCGGTGACCTGCTCCGCGAACTGCTGCGGGCTCGCCTCGTGCACCGAGTGCCCGACCGGGATCGTGATCAGCCGGGAGTCGGGGATCTCCGTGGCCATGTCGGGGATGCGTTCCTGCGGCATGCTGCTGTCCGGGCCGCCCGCCACGATCAGGGTCGGTGCGACGATCTCGCCGAGCCGCTCGGCCCACTCCGGGTCGGGGTCGAAGATCTGGGCGCGGACCGCGGGGGACACGGGCCAGTCGAAGTCGAGGGCCCCCTCGGGGCGGGGGGCCTCGGCCATGTCACGCGGGTAGGGCGGCGGGGTCTCCTCGAGGACGAGGCGCTCGACGCGGTCGGGGTGCTCCTCGGCGAGCAGGTACGCCACGACGCCGCCCATGGAGTGGCCCACGACGCCCACGCGGTCGAGGCCGAGCTCGTCGAGGAAGCCGAGCACGTCGTCCCGCATCAGTTCGACCGAGTACTCGTCGGGCCAGTCGCTCTCCCCGTGCCCGCGCAGATCAAGCGCGTACACCCGCCACTCCTCGCCGAGCACCTGGCCGACCTGCTCCCAGGTCGCCGAGGAACCGCCGAGCCCGTGCAGCAGCACGACGGGCGCTCCGTACGAGTCGCCCCAGGTCCGATAGGCCAGGCGTACGTCGCCCACATCCACCACTGCGTGATCGTTCATACCCCTGACGCTACAGCGCGTTGCGCGACCCATTGAGCAGTGGCCTGGACCCATGCTAGAAAGCGCTTACTCTCCTCACGGCCCGCGCGCCTCTTCCGCCTCGCTCCCCCCCTCCCGCCATGCCGTCATCCCCTCCCGCCACCCCGTCATCCCCCTCCCACCATCGGAGACCCCATGCACTCTCCTTGGTCCCGCCGCGCCTTCCTGCTGACCACCGGCGGCTCCGCGCTCGCCCTGACGTCCTCGGGGCTGCTGCCCTCCGACGAGGCCGCGGCAGCGGCGGCCGACGAGTACGGAACACTGCGCGCCAAGTGGCGCACTTTGATACTCGGCGAAGGCTTCACCCCCACGGCCGAGCCCTTCAAGAGCCGCCTCGCCGAACTGGGCGCCACCGCGCGGGAGTTGCGCGGCACCATGGCCCCTGCCACGGGGTCCCTGTGGCCGGACGCCTCGTACGCCGATCCCGATCCGGACACCGACCAGGAGTCGTACGGCTACTCGGCGAACGTAGTAACCGGTTACAGCCGACTCGGCACCATGGCCCAGGCCTACCGGCAAGAGGGCACGGGCCTGACCGGTGACGCGGGCCTCAAGGCGGACATCCTCACCGGCCTCGATCATCTGTACGCGGAGATCTACAACGAGAACCAGGCGCGGTTCGGCAACTGGTACAGCTGGCAGATAGGCGCCCCGCAGCATCTCCTAGACGTCTGCGTGCTGATGTACGACCAGCTGTCGGCGGCCCAAGTGGCCGACTACTGCAAGGCCGTGGACCACTTCGTGCCCGACTCGGCGGTGGGCAGCTACACCGGGACGAGCACCGGCGCGAACCGCGTCGACCTGTGCCGCGTGCTGGCGCTGCGCGGGGTAGTCGGCGCCGATTCGGCGAAGATCGCGCTGGCCAGGGACGCACTCTCCCCCGTCTTCCCGTACGTGACGAGCGGCGACGGCCTCTACACCGACGGCTCGTTCATCCAGCACACCACCGTGCCCTACACGGGGTCGTACGGATCGGTGATGCTGGGCGGCATCGGCATGCTCTTCTCCCTGTTGCGCGGCTCCAGTTGGGAGGTGACGGACGCCAAGAAGCAGATCATCTTCGACGCCGTGGAGAAGGCGTGGGCGCCGTTCATCTACAACGGTCTCGTCATGGACGGCGTCGCGGGCCGGGCCATCAGCCGTGGCATCTCCGCGTCCGACACCAAGAAGATCCAGGCCGACGACCATCGGCGCGGCCACCCCATCATGTCCGCCGTCGTGCTCCTCGGTCAGGGCGCGAGCGCGGCCGAGAACGCGCGCTGGCGCGGCCTGGTCAAGGGCTGGATGCGGCGCGACTACTACAGCCCGCCGCTGAGCGACGCCTCGCTGGGGCTCACAAGTCTGGCCCGGCTGAAGGGGGTTGAGGACGACACGGCGGTGGCCGCCATCGCCGAGCCCACCGGCCACCGGCTCTTCGCCGACATGGCCCGCGCCACGCACCGCCGCCCCGGCTGGGCGGCTTCGATCAGCATGGCCGATCCCCGCATCACGTACTACGAGACGGGCAACGGCGAGAACCTGCGGGGCTGGCACACCGGCTCCGGAATGCTCTATTGGTGGGGCGACACCTACGCCAACGGGCAGTACAGCGACGCCTTCTGGCCCACCGTCGACCCCTACCGGCTGCCCGGCACCACGGCTTCGCGCAAGGCGCTCGCGGACGCCGCGGGCGGCGACTGGGGCGCGTCGATGCCGGACGTGAAGTGGGTGGGCGGCGCGAGTGATGGCCAACGGGCCTCCATCGGGCAGTACTTGAAGGGGCTGCAGAGCACCCTGCGTGCGAAGAAGTCGTGGTTCTGCCTGGACGACACGATCGTCTGCCTGGGCGCGGGCATCGTCTGCACGGACGGCGCGGCGGTCGAGACCACCGTCGAGAACCGCAACCTCGGCCCGACGGGCACCACCGCCTTCCAGGTGGACGGCGCCGCCAAGCCGACCACCGCCCCCTGGTCGGCGACCCTCACCGGCGCCAGGTGGGCGCACATCGGGGGCCACGGCGGTTATGTCTTCCCCGGCGGCGCGACGGTGAAGGCGCTGCGCGAGCAGCGCACCGGCAAGTGGAGCGACATCAACAAGGGCGGCGCGACGACCGCGATCGCCCGCAAGTACCTCACGATGTACGTCGACCACGGCACCGCCCCGACGAACGGGACGTACGCCTACGCCCTGATGCCGGGGGCGAGCGCGGCGCAGACGGCGGCCCGGTCCGCGGACACCGGATGGCTCCAGATCCTCGCCAACTCCGACAACCAGCAAGGCGTTTCCGTGCCCTCGCTCGGCTTCACCGGGGTCAACTTCTGGTTCGGCGGCACGGCGGGCAAGCTCACCGCGAGCGCGCCCTGCTCCGTACAGATCAGCGAGAAGAGCGACGGCACCGCGGTCATCTGCGTCAGCGACCCGATGCGCGCGCAGAGCTCCCTGACCCTCACCTGGAACCGCGCCGTGTCCGCGGTGACGGCCAAGCCCGCCACGGTCACGTCGGCGGTCACGGGTGCGTCCCTGAAGCTGACCTTCGGGGATCTCAGCGGCACGAGGGGGGCCAGTCAGCGGATCAGCGTCAAGCTGGGCTGAGGCGGGGCCGGCGGGGGTGCGGTCGTCCGGGGCGCACCCCCGATCCCCTTAGCACCGATGCTTTCCGGTCGACCCTCGATTCCGGTAGAAAATCAAAACAACTGTCGTCGCAGGTCAGGCTGTTGTTCTTGCTTGCACAATCGCTTCCGGTCCACATGTTGGACACTTGTAGCGCGGCCTTCCGCACCTCCGCCGCCCGTTCTGAGCTGCCCGAACAGTCGTCCGGCGACCGCTCAGCGGACACACGCATCCGGAAATCGACCATATATTTGGTGCTCACTCTCCGCACCGACAAGACTCCCGTACGCAACCAGGAAAACACCCGCATCAAAGGAGAGTTGACGTGCGTTTCTTCCTCAAGACGGTGGGCGCCACCGCTGTCGTGGCCGCCTGTGTGATGTCCGGAACCTCTGGCACGGCGCAGGCCCAACCCAAGGCCGCCCCCGTCGGCCTCTACGCGCCCTCGTCACTGGTCCTCGCCGTGGGCCAGGGCGAAGAGGCGAACACCGCGACCATGCAACGCGCCGTGACCCTGACCTGTACGCCCAAGGCCTCGGGAAGCCACCCCTCGCCGTCCGCCGCCTGCGCCGAACTGCGCGCGGTCAACGGCGAGTTCACCCAGCTCGTCGGCATGTCGTCCGGCATGGCCTGCACGAAGGAGTGGAAGCCCGTCGTGGTCACCGTCGACGGCGTGTGGCAGGGCAAGCGAGTCGCCTGGACCCATACCTTCGGCAACAGCTGCGAGATGCAGGCGAGCCTCGCGGGCGGCGCGGCCCTCGCGTTCTGAGCCCCGCCTGCCGTGCACCCGAGGGTAGCTGGGTGGACGCGGCCTCGGCCCTGACGGTGGGATGAGGCCTCGACACTCACGACCGCGCCTTGGACGACGCCCCGAGCGACGTCCAAGGCGCTTCCCATGACCGGGAGCCCCTCGGCTACGCTGCCTCGCGCGGCATAGGAGTCTCACCTCGGGGGCGTAGGACGTTGAACGGTCAGCCAAGCAGACGGGGTCGTTGATGGTGTCCCCCGTGGCCCCCGTCCACGCCCAGGAGATCGGCACCGCCCGCCTCGTCCTCGTACCCCTCCAGGTCGGGCATGCCGACGAGATGGCCGATGTGCTCGCCGATCCCGCCCTGCACGCCTTCATCGGCGGCCGTCCCGACGATCCACAGGCCCTGCGCGCCGCTACCGGCGGATGACCGCGGGCTCCCCCGACCCGGCGGTCTCCTGGTGCAACTGGGTGCTGCGGCTGCGCGACGATGGCTGCCTGGCCGGGACCGTGCAGGCGACGGTCGGCCCCGCCGACGACGGCAGCGGCGCGCTGGTCGCGGAGATCGCCTGGGTCGTGGGGACTCCGTGGCAGGGTCGGGGCATCGCCGTGGAGGCGGCCCGCGGCCTCGTCGAATGGCTGGCGGGGCAGCCTGCCGTGCGCGGCGTCATCGCCCATGTCCACCCGGACCACCGGGCCTCGGCCGCCGTCGCCACCGCCGCGGGGCTCACCCCGACGGACGAGTGGCAGGACGGAGAGGTCAAGTGGCAGCGGGTGCTGGCGCGTTGAGCCGAGCAGGGCGGCAACGCCTCAGCACCGGCCACGGAACGTGCGGCGCAGGTCGCCCACCCAGCCGTCGGGGATCTCCCACGGGATGAAGTGGCCGCCGCTCTCGTGCGCGGTGAGGTTCACGTGCTGATACCAGTCGGCCCTGTCGCCGGCGAGCCAGCTCTGGATCCGCTGCTCGGTGGTGGTGACACCGGGCGGGTTCTCGTGGCCCACGAAGGTGATGCCGGTGGGGGCCTCGATGAGCGGCTGACGGTCGTGCGAGGGAGTCCAGGGGTAGCGGTTGGCGTTGGCGTAATAGCGAATCGACGTACCGATGGCGTTGTTCACCCAGAAGATCATCGCGTGGGTGAGGAGATCGTCCTTGGAGAAGACGCTCTCCACGTCGCCGTGGCTGTCACTCCATTTGTCCCAGCGCTCCAGGATCCAGGCGAGCAGGCCGACAGGTGAGTCGCTGAGCGCGTAGGAGAGGGTGCTTGAGCCGAGGACGTGCACGGCCAGGTGGGCGGCGAAGCGCCTTTCCAGGGAGATCAGTTGGCGGTGGGCGGGCTCGGGCAGGCCCTCGGGGATCGGCTGCCCGCCGCTGAGGTCCCAGCCCCGGTCGCCGTTGAACATGGTGAGCTTCTGGCCGGAACCGATGTGGATGCCGTGGAGTTCGTCGGCGTACTTGTGGCCGAGCTGACCGGTGACGAGGGCGCCGATGTCGCATCCCGCGGCGGCGTACTTCTCGTGGCCGAGCGTGTCGGTCATCAAGGTGTGCCAGAGGTCGGCGACCTTCCAGAAGTTCATGTCGGGGTGGTCCGGCAGCGGCGTGGAGAAGCCGAAGCCGGGCAGCGAGGGGACGATGACGTCGAACGCGTCGGCGGGGTCGCCGCCGAAGGCTGCCGGGTCGGCCAGCGGGTCGACGACCTTGGACCAGTGCCAGAAGGTCCAGGGCCAGCCGTGTGTGAGGACGAGCGGGGTGGGGGCGGGGCCGACGCCGGGCCTGCGCATGAAGTGCACGGGCACGCCGTCGACGCTCACCCGGTAGTGCTCGTAGGAGTTGATCGCCGCTTCGGCCTTGCGCCAGTCGTAGTCATGGAGCCAGTACTCGGCCAGTTCCTGGAGGTAGCCGCGGCGGACGCCGTAGTACCCGTCGTCGTTGCCCGCGTCGTCGGGCCACCTCGTCAGCCGCAGCCGCGCCCTGAGGTCGTCGAGCACCGCGTCGGGGACGTGGATCGGCTCGGGCGTCAACGGGAAGCTCGCTGCGGCTGACATGAGGTTCCTTCCGAGATGTCCTGGCCACCGGCGGTCGCCCGCCGGTGGCCGGGGGATCAGTACGGGCGGTCGCCCGCGATCGCGACACGTTCGGCCACGCGACGGTGCGGGGCGTAGTCGTCGACGGCGTAGTGCTGGGTGGAGCGGTTGTCCCAGAAGGCGACGTCACCCGCCTGCCAGTGGAACCGCACCTGGTACTCCGGGACCTGCGCCTGCCGCACCAGATAGCTCAGCAGCCGGTCGCTCTCCGCCCGCTCCATGCCCACGATGTGCGTGGTGAAGGAGGTGTTCACGAAGAGCATCCGCCGCCCCGTCTCCGGATGCCTGCGCACGACGGGGTGCGTGACCGGCGGGAACTGCTCCTGGAGCGGGATCAGCTTCTCGGGGCCGTAGAAGCGGACGAAGCCGGGGATGAAGTCGTGCACCGCGCGGGCCCCGTCGATGCGTGCCTTCACCTCGTCGGGGAGGTTGTCGTACGCGGCCGCCATGTCGGCCCACATCGTGTCGCCGCCCACCGGCGGCACCTCACGCAGCTGCAGGACGGCGCCGAGCGCGGGGCGTTCGCGGAAGGTGACGTCGGCGTGCCAGACGTTCTCGTACGTGGGGGTGGCGCTGCCTCCCTTGTCGAACCGGACGACATCGTCGGCCGAGCCGCGCGCGAGCAGCGGATTGGTCTCCAGGTCACCCCAGTTGAGGGCGAAGGCGCGCTGCTGCTCGGAGGTGATACCGGCGCCCCGGAAGAAGAGCACCTTCCACTCCAGGAGGGCGCGGTTCAGCTCCGCACGCAGCGCGGCGGTGAGCGGCTTCGCGAGGTCGACGCCGCGGATCTCGGCGCCGATGAGACGCCCCTGGGGGACGACGTCCATCAGCTCGTAGGGGCGCTCTTCCCAGCCTTCGGGTACGCGGCGCAGGGTGCGGCGGCCTTCGTACATGCCGTCGGCGGGAACGCGGGCCTCGCGGAGCGCGGGAGAGACGGCAGGGGAAACCACAGTCATGGTGATCCTTCAGTTCTGAGTGAGCGGGTGGCAGTACGGAGACGGATCCCCGGACAGCTGCGGTACGGAGACGGATCCCCGGACAGCTAGCGACCCGATCGCTCGCACCCACGCCGCCACGGAACCCCGAAGGTCCTCACGGCGGCGGTCAGGTGCTGGATCATGCACACCATTGTGTATGGCTATGCCTTGCGGAGCAAACCCCCGTACTCGTAGATCCCCTTGCTCTGCTCGGTGGCTCCCAGGTAGGGGGCCAGGTCCTCGTGGACCGGGGCGAGCGGGGGCTGGTCGGCGTCGGGACGCCAGTCGACCAGGTTCACCAGGCCTGGCTCGACCGGCTCCAGGCCGTCCAGGAGCGCGTCCAGCTCGGCGGGGGTGCGGGTCTGCCAGGGGACACCGCCGCCGGAGATGTGCGCGCTCATCGCGGCGCCGCGGACCGGGTCGTCGGCGACGACCTGGGAGAGGCCCAGGTAGCTGCCGGGCGCCGCGCTGTCGATGATCGTGCGCAGCACGCGGCGGGGGCCGTCGGCGTCGGTGAGGTGGTGCACCACCGACAGGAAGAGCACCGCGACCGGCTCGTCGAAGTCGATGAGGCGCGTGATGTCGGGGTGGCCGAGGATCGCGTCCTGGTCGCGCATGTCTCCGTTGATCACGGTGGTGGTGGAGTCGTCGGCGAGCAGCGCCCTGCCGTGCGCGAGGACGATCGGGTCGATGTCCACGTAGACGACGCGGGTGTCCGGAGCGAAGCGGCGGGCGACCTGGTGGACGTTGTCGTCGGTCGGCAGGCCGCAGCCCATGTCGATGAACTGGCGGATCCCCGCCTGGGTCAGATGGCGCACGACGCGGAACAGGAACTCGCGGTTCTGCCGGGCGATGTCGACGCACTCGGGGAAGTCGGGCAGCGTCCGCAGCAGGAAGTCGCGGTCGACCGCGTAGTTGTCCTTGCCGCCGAGCATCCAGCCATAGGCACGTGCCGAAGTCGGCACGTCGAAGGGTATGGACATCATCTCGGACTGGTCGTCTGCGGCCACAGCGCGCTCTCCACCTCTCCCAGAGGGATATGGGTTTGTGCTCCGTCGCGGCGACACTATCCCGTGGCCCGAAGCCGGGTGAACCCGGCACGGGATCACCAACAGGCGGGCTCATAAAGGCGGTTGATGGCGCGATCACACCGCCCTTGCATCCGGAGCGGGGCCGTCGTCCGGGTTGTGCGGGGCATGGGGACGCGGATCGTGGGGCACGGTGAACCTCCGGCAGAGGAGCACTACTTGACCGACCGGCTGTGTGGCCCTCTCGCGCGCCGCGCCACCGGGGGAACCCGCCCGCCGCCGAGGCGGCCACATGACGCATGATCGAGGCATCGGGCCGTCCGCACCAGCGGCCGCGTCCCACCGGCGCCACCACCACCCGTACGCGAGATACGTACCACCAGAGAGGACCTCCCCATGGAAGACCGCTTCGACGTCGTCGTGCTCGGAGCAGGACCCGGCGGCTATGTGGCCGCCATCCGCGCCGCCCAGCTGGGCAAGCGGGTAGCGGTCGTCGAGGAGAAGTACTGGGGAGGTGTCTGCCTCAACGTCGGCTGTATCCCGACCAAGGCGCTGCTGCGCAACGCCGAGCTGGCCCATTTGTTCACGCACGAGCAGAAGACGTACGGCATCAAGGTCGACGGGAACGTCTCCTTCGACTACGGCGAGGCGTTCAACCGCAGCCGCACGGTCGCCGACGGCCGCGTCAAGGGCGTCCACTTCCTGATGAAGAAGAACAAGATCACGGAGTTCGACGGCCGGGGCACGTTCCTCGACGCGAACACGCTCCAGGTCGCCAAGTCGGACGGCACCACGGACACGATCACGTTCGAGAACTGCATCATCGCCACGGGCGCCACGCCGAAGCTGCTGCCCGGCACGCGGCGCTCCGAGCGCGTCGTGACGTACGAGGAGCAGATCCTCGCGGACAGCGTGCCGGAGTCGATCGTGATCGCGGGCGCCGGTGCCATCGGCATCGAGTTCGCGTACGTCCTGCACAACTACGGCGTGAAGGTCACCATCGTCGAGTTCCTCGACCGCATCGCGCCCCTTGAGGACGCGGACGTCTCGACGGAGCTGGCCAAGCAGTACCGCAAGCTCGGCATCGACGTGAAGACCTCCACCCGCGTCGAGTCGATCGACGAGTCCGGCGCCAAGGTCAAGGTCACGGTCACGGGCAAGGACGGCAAGCAGGAGGTCCTCGAGGCGGACAAGGTCCTGCAGGCCATCGGCTTCGCGCCGAACGTCACCGGCTTCGGCCTGGAGGCGGCGGGCGTGGCGCTGACCGAGCGGGGTGCCATCGACATCGACGGGCGCGGGCGGACGAACGTGCCGCACATCTACGCCATCGGCGACGTCACCGCGAAGCTGATGCTCGCGCACACCGCCGAGGCCATGGGTGTCGTCGCCGCCGAGACCCTCTCCGGCGCCGAGACGATGGAGCTCGACTACCCGATGATCCCGCGCGCCACCTACTCCCAGCCGCAGATCGCCAGCTTCGGCTGGACCGAGGCGCAGGCGAAGGAGAAGGGCTTCGACGTCAAGGTCGCCAAGTTCCCGTTCATGGCGAACGGCAAGGCGCACGGCCTCGGAGACACCGTCGGCTTCGTCAAGATCATCAGCGACGCGCAGTACGGCGAGATCATCGGCGCCCACCTGATCGGCCCGGACGTCACCGAGCTGCTTCCCGAGCTGACCCTCGCCCAGCAGTGGGACCTGACCGTGCACGAGGTCTCCCGCAACGTGCACGCGCACCCGACGCTCGGCGAGGCGGTCAAGGAAGCGGTGCACGGCCTGGCCGGACACATGATCAACTTCTAAGGGCCCCGCGGGCGCGCCCCGCCGCTCAGCCGAACGGCTCAAGTGGCGGGGCCGCCCGCTCCGGAAGATCCTTGGTCAGAACGCATCGCTACGCCTCGGGGGCGAGGGAGAGGCAGCAGCATGTTCTCTGGCCTGGGCCGATTCGTGGTCCGTCGCCCCTGGTGGATCATCCTGGCGTGGGTCGTGGTGGCCGGTGCCGTGATCTCCCTGGCGCCGAAGCTCACCTCAAGCAGCGACGAGGCGAGCTTCCTTCCGGACCACTACGAATCCATCCGCGCGGCGGACGTGCAGGAAGCGGAGTTCCCCAAGCAGCAGAACATCGGGGCGGTCATCGTCTTCCAGCGCTCCGACGGCGGGAAGCTGACAGCGGCCGACTCCGCGGACATCACCCGTATCTCCAAGGATCTGCAGGCCGAGAAGATCCCCGAGGTGCAGGCGGTCGTGCCCGGCGCGGTCTCCCCCAACAGGCTCGTGCAGACGTCGGTCGTCGCCATGCCGAAGCTCACCAACCCGGAGGACACCGCGCAGCAGGACGCGGTCGAAGACCTGCGGTCCGATCTCAAGCCCGAACTGAAGGGCACGGACCTGTCCGCCGGGATCACCGGCTCCGCCGCTCAGGCCCTCGACGAGAGCGACGCGTCGGAGCGGGCCGGACTGCTCGTCGGGGTCGGCACGATCGTGATCATCATCGTGCTGCTCCTGGTGATCTTCCGGAGCCCGATCATCGCGCTGCTTCCCGTGGTCCTTATCGGTCTCATCTCACCGATGGCGACCGGCCTGATCGCCTCCGCGAACAAGGCCTTCGACATGAAGGCCGACTCCTCCATCCAGGAACTCCTCACCGTCGTCCTGTTCGGCGTCGGTACCGACTACATCCTGTTCCTGCTCTTCCGCTATCGGGAGGCGCTACGGGCGGGCGAGGATCCCAAGAGCGGCATGGTGCACGCCGTCGAGCGGGTCGGCGAGGCGATCACATCGGCGGCGGGCGCCGTCATCGTCGCGTTCGCCGCGCTCACGCTCTCCTCGCTCGGCATGCTGCGTTCGATGGGCCCCGCCCTGGCCATCGCGGTCTTCGTCACGCTGCTCGCCGGGCTCACGCTGGTCCCCGCCGTCGTCTCGCTGCTCGGCACGAAGGTGTTCTGGCCCTCCAAGTCCTGGCAGCGGGAGCCGCAGGGCACCGGATTCGCGCGGCTCGGCGCGTCCATCGCCCGCAAGCCCGCCGTGTGGGCCCTGGTGTCGGCGCTGTTCATGGGCGCGCTCACCCTCGGCGCCCTCGGCTACAAGGCCAACTTCGACCTGGCGGGCTCCTCGCTGCCCAAGGACAAGGAGTCGATGGTCGCCCTGAAGAACCTCCAGAAGGGCTTCCCGGCGGGCACCACCGACCCCACCTTCGTCTACCTCACATCGGCGGACGACGGACCACTCCCCGCAGCGCGGACGGCCGCCTTCCGAGGGCAGCTGGACGACGTCCAGGGCGTGGGCGAGGTCTCCGCTCCCCGACTGAGCACGGACGGCACGACGGCGTCGTTCTCCGTGGTCCTCTCGGACCCGCCCGCGTCCGACAAGGCCCTGGAGACCGTCAAGGACCGCCTGCGCCCGATCGCCCACGACGACGCCCCGGCCGGCACCGATGCACTCGTCGGCGGGACGACGGCGGTGTACGTCGACATCAACAAGGCCGTGGACCGCGACTACTCGGTCGTCTTCCCGGTCGCCGCGCTGGCCATCATGGTCATCCTCGGCCTGCTGCTGCGGAGCCTGGTGGCGCCCTGGTACCTGATGCTGTCCGTCGCCCTCGGCTTCGGCGCGACCCTGGGCGCGACCTCGCTGCTCTTCCAACAGATCGGCAGCCAGCCCGGGTTGATGTTCATGCTGCCGGTGATCATGTATCTGTTCGTGGTCGCCCTCGGCACTGACTACAACATCCTGATGGTGTCGCGGCTGCGCGAGGAGGCCCGCGAGGGCCGCACCCCGCACGACGCGGCCGGCACGGCGGTGCGCCACTCCGGCCCGACGATCGGCTCGGCGGGCGTGATCCTGGCGGGCACGTTCGCCACGCTGATGCTCGCGGGCAACTCGACGCTCTCCCAGATGGGCTTCTCCCTCTCCTTCGGCATTCTCATCGCCGCCTTCGTCATGGCGATGATCTTCACGCCCGCCCTGACGGCCCTGATAGGGCACATGGCTTGGTGGCCGGGGCACGGGGACGAGAAGCGCGACGGAGGCGGTACGCCACGCGCCGGAGACGAAAGGCCGGACGAGGACGGCGAGTTGGATGTGGACCGGGTGCGCCGCTAGTCCCCCTTGGTCACTCTTAGCCCCCCTCAGCCCTCTTGCCGTACGCCGCCGAGAGCGCCTGGGCGTCCGCGTACGAAGGAAGGCCCTCCGGCACCGCGTCGCCCCGCGCGATCGAGCGCGCCGCCTCGACGGCTCCGTGCAGCGCGGCGCGGAAGAGCAGCGAACCACTGCTCACCCTGCGCACGCCGAGCTCCGCGAGACGCGGGTAGGTCAAGGCGCCGGGCGCGATGAGGATGTTCAGCGGGATGTCGATCACTCCCTCGACAAGGCCGGCGATGGCCTTGTCGTCCTGGAGGCCGGGGACGAACAGGCCGTCGGCACCCGCCTGTTGATAGGCGGTGGCCCGGCGCTCGGTCTCGCCCGCTCCCCCGGCGCGCAGCCAGAGCGTGTCCGTGCGCGCGCTGACGAACAGGTCAGGGGCCGCCTCCTTGACGGCGCCGATCAGCTCGCACTGCAGAGCCGTGTCGGCCAGTGTCCCGTCCGGGCGGCCGTCCTCGATGTTCACGCCCACGACGCCCGCCCCGACGAGTTCCGCCGCGAGCGCCGCCACCTCCCCCGGCCGGTCGCTGAAGCCGCCCTCGATGTCCACGGTGATCAGCGCGGGCAGCCGGGCCAGGCCGCGGGCGAGGCGCAGGGTCTCCTCCCGCGTGTCACCCGTGGCGTCCGCCTTGCCCGCGGCGGCCGCCACGCCGAGGCTGGTCGTGCCGATCGCGGGGAAGCCGCCGTGGGCGAGCGCGGCGGCGGAGGCGTGGTCCCACGCGTTGGGCAGCAGCAGGGGCTCGCCGGTGCGGTGCAGGGCCCGGAACTGGTCGGCTCGCTGTGCGTACGTCATGCCCGGACCGTAGCCGCGCGTCGGTTCGGCGACCACCGAAATGTCCTGGTCGGCGAGGGCCGGGTCGGGCAGCCGGGCACGCCCTTCCCGCATGGCGTCAAAATTGTTCCGGCGTAATGTCGAGAACGGGTCGTCCGCTCCGACGTCCCCTGTGAGAGTTGCCCACAAGGGGTGACCACCGCACAGCGGAGGAGCGACATCATGAAGTACCTGGTGATGGTTCAGGGCACGCAGGCGGACTACGAGGCGCAGAGCGGCAAGCCGAACGCGACCAGCCCGGCCTGGAGCGAGAAGGACCTGCAGGCGATGTTCGCCTTCATGGGCGCACTCAACGACGATCTGGCCGAGTCCGGCGAGATCGTCGACGGGCAGGGCCTGGCCGAGCCCTCGCAGACCCGGCTGGTCGACGTGGACAAGGACGGCCGCCCGGTCATCACGGACGGTCCCTACGGCGAGACGAAGGAAGTCCTCGCCGGGTACTGGGTCCTCGACTGCGAGAGCCTGGACCGGGTCACGGAGATCGCCAACCGGATCCAGACGTGTCCGATTCCCGAGGGCGCGCCCAACTACCCCGTGGTGATCCGTCCCATCATGGGCGGCATCGACGACGCGCCCTGAACAGCACAGCCACGGTCGAGGACCTGCTGCGCCTGCACGCGCCGCAGGTCCTCGGCGCGCTCGTGCGCCGGTACGGACACTTCGGCGAGGCCGAGGACGCCGTGCAGGAGGCGCTGCTCGCCGCGGCGCGGCAGTGGCACGAGCAGGGCGTTCCCGAGAACCCGCGCGGCTGGCTGATCAGGGTCGCGTCACGGCGTCTCATGGATCAGCTGCGCAGCGACGAGGCCCGGCGCAGGCGCGAGGAGGAGGCCGCCCAGCTGTCCCCCCGGGACGCGTTCACCACTCCGGCGCCGGGCGATAGCCGTGCGCCCTCCGACGACGACACCCTGACGCTGCTCTTCCTGTGCTGCCATCCGGGGCTGAGCCCGGCCGCGCAGGTCGCGCTGACGCTGCGCGCCGTCGGCGGTCTGACCACGGCCGAGATCGCCCGCGCCCATCTCGTGCCCGAGGCGACGATGGCGCAGCGGATCAGCAGGGCCAAGGCGAAGGTCAAGGGGGTGCCGTTTCGGCAGCCGGGCCCCGAGGACCGTGATCAGCGGCTCGCGGCCGTCCTCCAGGTGCTCTACCTCATCTTCAACGAGGGCTACACGGCGACCTCCGGCAGCGCCCTGCACCGCTCGGATCTGGCGCGCGAGGCGATCAGGCTCACCCGGTCCGTGCGCACCCTGCTGCCCGAAGAGGGCGCGGTGACCGGCCTTCTCGCGCTCATGCTGCTGACCGAGGCCCGCAGCGCGGCCCGCACCGGCCCGCACGGGGAGCTCATCCCGCTCGACGAACAGGACCGCTCGCGCTGGGACCGGCGCGCGATCGAGGAGGGCTCCGCACTGGTCGAGAAGGCCCTGTCCCAAGGCCCGGCGGGCGCCTACCAGTTGCAGGCGGCGATCGCCGCGCTGCACGACGAGGCGGCGCGCGCCGACGACACCGACTGGCCGCAGATCCTCGCCCTCTACGACATCCTCGTACGCCGCGCTCCCGAACCCATGGCCGAACTCAGCCGGGCCGTGGCCTTCGCCATGGTGCACGGGCCGCGGGCCGGGCTCGCCGAAGTCGCGGCCCTTGAAGGCAGGTTGGCGGGCCATCACCGGCTCGACGCCGTGCGCGCCCATCTCCTGGAGCGGGCGGGCGATACCGAAGCGGCCCGCGCCGCCTACCAGTCGGCGGCCAAGCGTACGCTGAGCATCCCCGAGACGCGCTACCTGCAGATGCGTGCGGCCCGCCTGTCCTCGACATGAGCACGGAGAACGAAATGATCAGCGTCCCGGCCGGTCAGGTGACGCTGTCGGACCGGCGGACGCAACGCAGTTGGCCGGTCGAGGTCGCGGCCCACGAACTGGCGGCGTTCCCCGTCACCCAGGAGCAGTACGCGGACGTCACCGGCGAGCGGCCGAGCACCCCGCGCGGCGACCGGCTGCCCGTCGAGGGCGTCTCCTGGCTGGACGCGGTCCGGTTCTGCAACGCCCTGTCCGTGCGCGAGGGACTGACTCCCGCCTACCGCCCGCACGCCGACGGCGAAGGCGCCGAGTGGGACGTCTCCTCCGGCGGTTACCGGCTGCCGACCGAGGCCGAGTGGGAGCACGCGTGCCGGGCCGGTACGGCCGGCGCGCGGTACGGGCCGCTCGACGAGATCGCCTGGCACGGCGGCAACGGCTCCGGACGGATCCACGACGTGGGCGGCAAGCAGCCCAACGCGTGGGGCCTGCACGACATGCTGGGCAACGTGTGGGAGTGGTGCTGGGATCTCTACGACCCCGAGGTGTACGGCACCTATCGGGTGCTCCGTGGCGGCGGGTGGTTCGACGAGCACTGGAGCTGCCGGGCCTCGGTGCGGCGCCGCAGCCACCCGACGTTCCGGATCGACGACGTGGGGTTCCGCATCGCGCGAAACCCCACCCGTTGAGACCGGAGCCGTCACGCGGCCAGGGTCACGGCCTCCACCGCCGGGGTGCGCAGCGTCCGGCGCGCCGTGCCGAGGCTTGTGATCATCGTCGCGGCGGCGGCGACCGCGACGATCGCGAGCCAGATGCCGAGTCCCTGGTCGGGCAGGAGTGCGTCGGTCCGCACCGAGCTGAACGGCAGGATCCCGGCGAGCCCGGCCACCGTTCCGAGGAACACTCCGGTCACGGTGAGGACCAGGCCCTCGACGCCCACCATCCCGAGCACCTGCGCCGGAGTGGCCCCGGCAAGACGCTGCTGGCCGAACTCGCGGCTCCGGTAGGAGGTCGCGGCGTACAGGCTGTTGATCAGCATGATGCAGGAGAAGACCACGATGATGCCGACGACGGTGAAGTTCAGCGTCTCCAGGTTCTTGTCCTCGACGGACTTGGTGAGACCCGACGCCTTGATCGCGTCGCTCTCGACGGCCTGGATGTAGAGCGTCGCGGTCGCCATCCCCGTGAAGAGCACGAGGGGCATCAGCACACCGGCGAGCTGGTCGGCCTGCCGCCGCATGTTGAGCACGGTGAGATAGCCGCTCGGCCCCGCGACCGCCTCAAGCGGTCCGGCGAGGCCGCCGAGCAGCGCCCGCAGCAGCCGGGGCGAGAGCAGCGCGAAGCCGACGGAGAGCAGGATGGCGCCGTAGGCCGGGGTCGCCATCAGCGCGGGGGCCGTCGCGTCGAACGCGAAGGT
Organism: Streptomyces rectiviolaceus; assembly: GCF_039533825.1. Taxonomy (NCBI): domain Bacteria; kingdom Bacillati; phylum Actinomycetota; class Actinomycetes; order Kitasatosporales; family Streptomycetaceae; genus Streptomyces; species Streptomyces rectiviolaceus. The sequence continues at coordinate 31,829 of NZ_BAAAUG010000022.1, read as the reverse complement.
GGAGAGCACGGACGCGGCACCGGCCACGACGGCGGCGTGGGCGGCGAAGTTCCGCAGCCTGCCCCGGCGTCGGGGCGCACCGGCTGCCGCCCTGGTCGCGCGGCGCACCGCGAGGAACGCGGCGCCCACCGAGGCGAGCAGGGTGATGCCGATGCCCGACATGAGGGCCACCGGCCCGAAGGAGAAGTCCACGCCGTCGGCGACCTGACCACCGTCCTTGAACATGGCGAGCAGCGCCCGGCCGCCGAGCATCGCGGGACCGGCGGCGAGCACCGCCCCGGCCAGGGCGACCACGGCGGCCTCGCCGACGACCATCCGCTTGATCTGCGCCGGGGTGGCCCCGGTGCTGCGCAGCAGGCTGATCTCCTCGCCGCGCCTGCGTACGTTCACGGTCAGGGTGGAGGCGATGGCGAAGAACACCAGGAGTGCTCCGTAGCCGCCGACCACACTGGCCGCGGTGGTGAGGGTTTCCGCGCTGACGTCGTCGACGCCCGGGGCGCCCGCGGTGTCGTGCATCGAGTTGAAGGTCATGATGATCGCCGCGCCGAGGAAGGCGGAGAGCAGGGTGGCGATGAGGCGTCCGGGGCGCTGCCGGATGGAGCGCAGGGCGAGAGTGAACATGGCTCAGACCCCCAGCGGCATCGTGTCGGAGTGCGTGTCGGTCTGCGTGTCGGTCTGTGTGTCGGTCTGTGTGTCGGAGCGCACGCCCGCCACGGCGTCGCCCAGGTGCGCGAGGCGCTCGGCGACGGCGTCGACGGTCGGGGCTTCCAGGTGACCGGCGATGCGGCCGTCAGCGAGGAACAGCACGGAGTCCGCGTACGAGGCGGCGACCGGGTCGTGCGTCACCATCACCACGGTCCTGCCGTGCACCCGCACGGTCTCCTGGAGCAGCCGCAGGACGTCCCGCGCGCTGCGGGTGTCCAGGGCGCCGGTCGGCTCGTCGGCGAAGATCACGCTCGGCTCGGTGACCAGGGCCCGCGCGATGGCCACACGCTGGCACTGGCCGCCGGAGAGCTGGTCGGGGCGGTGTCCGATGCGGTCACCGAGGCCGACCTGCGTGAGGATGGCGCGGGCCTTGTCCCGGTCGATCCGGCGGCGCGCGAGCTTCAGGGGCAGCGTCGTGTTCTGCGCGACGGTGAGGGTGGGCAGCAGGTTGTACTGCTGGAAGACGAAGCCGATCCGCTGCCGCCGGAACTTGGTCAGCTCGGCCTCGCTGCCGCCCGTCATCTCCTCCCCGTCCACCACGACGATGCCGGAGTCGGGCCGGTCGAGTCCCGCCGCGCACTGCAGCAGGGTCGACTTGCCGGACCCGGAGGGCCCCATCACCGCGGTGAAGCTCCCCGCGCGCAGGCTCAGCGTGACGCCGTCGAGCGCGGTCACGGCGCTCTCGTCGGCACCGTAGGTCTTGCTGACCTTGACCAGCCGCAGAGCTTCGGCGCTCCTGGCGGATCCGGTCCTGCCTGTACGACGAAACATGGCCGACCATCCCTTCCGACGGGCGCCCGCTGCGCCACACGTCAGAAGTTACGGACGGCCGGAGCCCGGCACATTGGGCGTACGACCCGAGATCGGAGTGGCGGTACGTACACCCCCCGACACCGCCCGGCACCCCCGACACCGCCCAGCACGTAACGCAGCTCACAACAACAAGGCCCCGACCTGGGAACACCTGCTATTGGTTCACCGTTGAACAGTACGTAGGTCCCGATCGCGATTCCCCCGTCCGGTCGGGGCCTACCTGTATTTCCGACCGTTCATGTCCGTCCCGTTCCGTTTCACGCCTTCGAGCGCGAATATGCCAACCGCACCGCGCGGCGCACCCCTCGGACGGCATCATGCGTTCATGGACGGTGCCAAGCCTGTGCAGGTCTTGTTCACGCCCGACGAGTACGAAGCGGTCCTGCGGAACGCGGACCAACTCGGGCTCCCGGTCGATGAGTTCATACGCCGGGCCGTGACCGTCGACGCCACGGAACTCCCCTGCCCCACCGCCGGGACCCGGCGCGGCTCCGGCACACCGGCGGCCGTGCCCCCCATCCGCCGGAGCCTGGGCCCTGGTGGCGCGCCCGCGCTCCAGCGGTTCCTGGACACCCTCGCGACCACCGCGACCACGGTGGAGCCCGACCCCGAGGGCCGGGTTCCCCCGCAGCCGACGGTCCGCAGCTGCTCGGGGCAGTGACGCTCAGGTCAGGGAGATCTCCGGCTTGTACAGGTCGAGCCAGAGCGCCAGGTCCAGCGTGCGCTCGAGACCGCGCCGGGACGCCTGGGTGATCTGCGGTACGTCGCGTCCCGCGGCCCGCGTCACCCGGTCCAGGTCGACGAGGTCGAAGACCGGGTGGGAGGGATCGGCGAGCAGATCCTTGACGTGCCCCTGGAGGGCGATGGCGTACTTGGGGTCCTGCGTGGAGGGATAAGGGCTCTTCACGCGGTCGTACACCGAGCGCGGCAGGACGTCCGCCGTCGCCTCCCGCAGGAGGCTCTTCTCCCTGCCGTCGAAGGACTTGAGGGACCAGGGCGCGTTGTAGACGTACTCGACCAGACGGTGGTCGCAGAACGGCACCCGCACCTCAAGGCCGACGGCCATGCTCGCGCGGTCCTTGCGGTCGAGCAGGACGCGCACGAACCGGGTCAGGTGCAGATGGCAGATCTTCCGCATCCGGAACTCGAAGTCGCTCTCGCCGTCGAGGCGTTGGATGCCGGCGACCGCCGTGTCGTAGCTCTTCCGGATGTACGAGGGCAGGTCGAGGGCCGCCGTCAGGTCCGGGCGCAGGACGTCGGCGTCGTCACCGAACTGCTCGGCGAACTTCACGAGCCAGGGGAACGTGTCGGCCTTGCGGGCGCTTTCGTCGAAGAACTGCAGGTAGCCGCCGAAGACTTCGTCCGCCGACTCCCCCGAGAGCGCCACCGTCGAGTGTTCGCGGATGGCCCGGAAGAGGAGATAGAGGGAGGCGTCCATGTCGCCGAAGCCCATGGGCAGGTCGCGGGCGCGGATCATGTTGGCCCGGACCTCGGGGTCGGCCAGCGCGTGCGAGTCAAGGACGATGTCACGGTGATCGGTGCCGGAGGCCTTGGCGACGTCGTGCACATAGGGCGTGTCCGGGGTGGAGCGCAGCGCGTCGGCGACGAAGTTCTCGCTCTGGCCGACGAAGTCGACGGCGAAGCTGCGTACGGTCTCGCCCGCCTCACCGAGTTGAAGCGCGGCGAGCGCGGTCATCGCCGAGGAGTCGAGACCCCCGGAGAGCAGGGTGCAGCGCGGCACGTCCGAGACGAGCTGGCGGCGCACGATGTCGTCGAGGAGCTCGCGCACCTTGGCGATGGACTCCTCGCGGCCGTCGGGGTGCGGGCGGGTCTCCAGCTGCCAGTAGACGTGGCGGCGCAGGCCGGCGCGGTCGACGGTCACGACGGTGCCGGGCTCGACCTCGTTCATGCCGTCCCACACGGCGTGACCGGGCGTCTTGACGAAGGTGAAGAGCTCCCGCAGACCGTCGGTGGTCACCCGGGCGCGGGCCAGCGGGTTGGCCAGGATCGCCTTGGGTTCGGAGCCGAACAGGACGCCGTCCGGGGTCTCGTAGTAGTAGAAGGGCTTGATGCCCATGCGGTCGCGGATCATGACGAGCTTGTCGTGCCTGCCGTCCCACACCGCGAACGCGTACATGCCGTTGAGCCGTTCGGCGACCGACTCGCCCCACTCCAGATAGCCGCGCAGGACGACTTCGGTGTCGGATTCGGTGGTGAACCGGTGGCCGCGCCCGGTCAGTTCGCGGCGCAGTTCGGTGAAGTTGTAGGTCTCCCCCGAGTAGACGAGCGCCACGGTGCCGCGCGGCGTCCGCACGGTCATGGGCTGGCGCCCGCCGGGCAGGTCGATGATGGCGAGCCTGCGGTGCCCGAGTCCGGCGGGGCCCTCGATCCAGGTTCCGCGGTCGTCGGGGCCGCGGCAGGACATCGTCTCGGTCATCGCGTCCAACGTGCCGGACACGGACCGCAGATCACGGTCGAAGGAGACCCAGCCAGTAATGCCACACATGCGCTACCTCCTGCTTCACGCTGCCTCTGCGCTACCACCCGAGGAACTAGGTGTAGATAGCAGCTATGTGGCAAGCGTGCTCCGGGCGATTGCGTACGGTCAATGAGCCGGTAACACGGAACAACACATTCCGGCCAACGGCAAAGACTTCCCCAAAGGGGCTCTCACCTGCGTTTTTCTTCAGCGGTTGAGGCCGCGCGGAGAGCGTCACTGAGCAGCGCCGCCGCCTCGCCGCGGGCGTGGTCGATCGCGTCCGGGAAGATACGCAGGCCGTGTGCGACCAGCGCACCCTCGTGCAGCAGCATGAGCGTCCGGCCGAGCTTCGCCGCGCGCCGGGGCGCGATGTCGCGGGCGAGGCCGGTGAACAGGGCGAGCATCCAGGCCTTCTGACCGGTGATGACCTGATACGCGGGATGCGCGGGGTCACTGACCTCGGCGTGCGCGTTGACCATGCTGCAGCCCTTGGCGCTGTTCGCCTCCGCCCAGTCGCGCGAGGCGTCGAAAACGGCCAGGATCCTGGCCCGCGGGGTGGTCGCGGCCTCGACGTACGGAGCGAGGAAGGCCTGCCAGCGCTCGTCGCGGGCCGCCAGGTACTCGACGACGATCTGCTCCTTGGAGCCGAACCGGTCGTAGAGCGTCTTCTTGGTGACCCCGGCCTCGGCGGCGATGAGGTCCACCCCTACGGCGTGGATTCCGCGGTCGTAGAACAGCGTGCTCGCGGCGTCCAGGGCGCGCCGCGCCCCCGGCGTCATGACGATCCTCCGCGGCGCACTCCCGGAATCCGCGGCGGCCTTCGCGATCTCACTCACCCTGTCACCCATACCCCCACACTATACCGATCTGTATACTCAGAAGCGAGTAGACAGATCTGTTTACTCTTGCTCGCATCGCCGTCCACTCCTGACGGCCCCGCCGGGACCGCAGCCGCCACTGGAGGAACGCCATGAACGTCCTGCTCTCGATCGCATTCGTACTGACCTGGAGCTCGGGTTTCATCGGGGCCAAGCTGGGCGCCGGGAGCGCGTCCGCCGTGACGGTCCTGATGTGGCGCTTCCTGCCGCTGGCCCTCGTGCTCGCGGTGGTCGCCCTCACCGTGGCGCGGGCGTCCTGGCGCGGGCTCACGGCACGTGACGCGCTGCGGCAGGCGGCGGTCGGTGCGCTGTCGCAGAGCGGCTATCTGCTCACCGTGTACTACGCGATCCAGCTCGGTGTCTCCAGCGGCACCACCGCCCTGATCGACGGCACCCAGCCGCTGGTGGCGGGCGCCCTGGCCGGGCCGCTGCTCGACCAGTACGTCTCGCGCACGCAGTGGGTGGGCCTCGGGCTCGGCGTCACCGGGGTCGTCATCGTGACCGCCGCGGACGCCACGGGCGGCACCGACGCTCCCTTGTGGGCCTACCTGGTGCCGTTCCTCGGGATGTTCTCGCTGGTCGCGGCGACCTTCCTGGACCGCCGCTCCCCCAACCCGGTCGCACCGGCGGTCTCGATGACGGTCCACTGCGTGACCAGCGCCGTCATCTTCACGGCGCTCGCGGTGGGCGCGGGCGCCGCGACACCGCCGGCGGAGGCGTCGTTCTGGGTGGCGATCAGCTGGCTGGTGACGCTCTCCACCTTCGGCGGGTACGGGCTCTACTGGCTGATCCTGCGGCGCTCGGGGGTCACGCAGGTCAACACGCTCATGTTCCTGATGGCGCCGGTGACGGCCCTGTGGGGCGCCCTGATGTTCGGCGAACCCTTCGGCGTACAGACGGCGTTGGGCCTCGCGGTCGGGCTCGCGGCGGTCGCCGTCGTGCACCGGGGGAAGGACTCGGCGGGCACGGTGGTGTGCTCGCCCCGGGACGCGTCAGCGACCGCGCCGCGTCAGTCCGCCAGCCGGAAGTCCGTGTAGTCGAAGCCGGGCGCGACGACGCAGCTCACCAGAACCGGCTCGTCTCCGGTCGGGCGTGCCGCCTGCCACACGCCTCCGGGCACCAGGATCTGCGGGCGCTCGCCGCGCTCGACGCCCGGGCCCAGACGCATGGGTGCCGCGCCTTCCTTCGGGACGTCGCCGTCACCTCCCAGGTGCAGGTCCAGGGGGCCGCCGCGGTGCCACAGCCAGATCTCGTCGGAGCGCACCACGTGCCAGCGGGACTCCTCTCCCGGGCAGAGCAGGAAGTAGATGGCGGTGGCCGCCGTCCGCGTGCCGGGGTAGTCCGTGGGCGTGAAGGAGTGGCCCGAGGCCCAGGTCTCGACGAACCAGCCGCCTTCCGGGTGCGGCTCCATGCCCAACTCGCGTGCCAGGGCGGGGCGTTCGCTCGCGTCACTCATGCGTGCTCTCCATTCCTGACTCATGCGTGCTCTCCATTCCTGAAGCCTACGGGGCTGGGGCAGCGTGTGCGCCGGACGCACCTGACCTCACGGAGGCGTGAGGAAGGCCTGCACGGTGGGCGCGTACCGCTCGGTGATCTCGGCCACGGGTGTGCCGCGTAAGTGTGGCCCGCGGGCTATTCCGTACATCACGCCCAGGCCGAGCAGCGTGCCCACCGCGAGCTCGGCGCGCACACCCGCGTCCGGGCCTTCGAGACGTTCGCCGAGGCGATCCACCACCTGCGTACGGAAGTTGGTGCGCAGGGTGTCGCCCTGTTCGCGGTGGAGCGGGGCGAAGACGATCCGCAGGATGGGGTCGGCGCCGTGCTCGGCCTGGCCGGTCAGCAGGTGGTGGACCATGTGGTGGCCCAGTGCGGCCAGGGGCGCGTCGAGCAGCGCCTCGACGTCGGCCTCGAAGGACATGATCCGGGCGAACAGCGCTTCCTTGTTGCCGAAGTACTTCAGGATCAACGGCGCGCTCACACCGGCCCGTTCGGCCACCGCCTTGAGCGTGATGTCGGCGTGCGCGTGCCGGGCCAGGAGGTAGCGGGCGGCGCGGATGATGGCGGCCTTCGTCGCTTCGGCGTCGCGGCGGGCGGGTCCGGCCGCACACACCTCAGGCTCCGTTGCCGTGCCGAAGGCGGATGTGGTCGTGGCGTCAGAGGTGTTCATGGCGTCAGCTTCTTTCTTCCAGGGCCGTCTGCTGCGTGGGTCCTGGCTGTCCGGCGGTCCGTTCCGGGCCGTCCGGTGTCGGGTCCGAGGGTATGGCGATGGCCGCGGCGCAGGCGACGAGTGCGATGGTTCCGGCCATGGCGAAGGCCACTTGATAGCCGGGCAGGGTCGGTACCCGCACCCCGTCGATCGCGGTGGTGTGCCGGACGAGCACGGCGGCGACCGCCGCGCTGCACACGCTCTGCCCGATGGTGCGCATCAGGACGTTCACGCCGTTCGCGGACGCCGTCTGCGTGAGGGGCACCGCCCGCAGGATCAGAGTGGGCAGTGCCGAGTACGCGAACGTCGTGCCCATCGACACCACGGCCGCCCCCAGGACGATCACCCACAGGTGGCGGCTGTCGACGATGCGTACGGCATAGCCGAGCGCGATGACGGCCGCCCCGACGGCCAGCGTCACACGGGCGCCGTACGCGGTGGACACGCGGGCCGACACGGGTGAGAGCACCAGCATGATCAAGCCGTTGGGCAGCAGACAGAGCCCCGTCGCCACGATCGAGAGGCCGAGTCCGTAGCCGCTCGCGACGGGCGCCTGCACCAGCTGGGCGGTGACCAGCGAGTTGGCGTAGAAGGCGAACCCGGCCAGGAGCGCCGCCACATGCGGCAGCGCCACGCGCCGCCCGGACGCAAGGCGCAGGTCCACCAAGGGCTGCTTCGCCCGGAGTTGCTGCCTGCACCACACGGCAAGGACGACGAAGGCCCCGGCGAACAGGCCGAGCACGGGCCCGCTGCCCCACCCCCACTGCCCGCCCTGCGAAACCGCCAGCAGCAGACAGACCAGACCTGCGGCCAGACCCAGCGCACCCCAGGTGTCGAAGCGCCCCGGCGAGCGGACCGGCGACTCGCGCACGGTCCACCAGGCGAGGGCGAGACCGATGGCGCCCAGCGCGCTCGTGGCCCAGAACATGGCGTGCCAGTCCGCGTACTGCACGATCAGCGCGGCGAGCGGCAGGCCGAGCGCCGCCCCGATCCCGACCGTGGAGCTCATCAACGCGACCGCCGAACCGGTGCGCTCCGGCGGGAGTTCGTCCCGCAGGATGCTGATCGACAGCGGTACGACGGCCGCCGCCGCGCCCTGCAGCGCGCGGGCCGCGATCAGCACCCGGATGTCGGAGGTGAGCGCGCACAGGGTCGAGCCCACGGTCATCAGGCCGAGCGCGGCGAGCAGCACCCTTCGCTTGCCGTACATGTCGCCCGCCCGGCCGAGTACGGGCGTGAGGACGGCGCCGGCCAGGAGGGTGGCGGTGACCAGCCAGGACACCGCGCCCGGTGAACTGCCCGTCAGGCGTGGCAGATCGGGGAGCAGCGGCACGACCACCGTCTGCGTGACCGCCATGAGAATGCCGCCGAACGCCAGGACGGGAACCGTCAGGCGGGCGCATATGCCTGCGCTATCTGCGGAAGATATCGGGGCGAACTTCATGATCACTCCAGCGCGGGCACGTGGTGCAGGGAAGCGAATGGACGCGAGGCGAAGTGAATGGGAATTCACCATAGCCGGTGAATGGGCTTTCACTACCGGCGAGTTCGGATACGAGATCCAGCCACACGCGACTTGGAGACAACAGCGAAGAGCCGCCAACTCCCTTGCGGACACTGACCGTCGCCACCACCGACGGTATGGAGTCAGCCATAATGCCGCCCATGGAGAGACTGCGAATTGGACTGGTCGGCACGGGCCCCTGGGCCTCGTCCACGCACGCGCCCGCACTCGCCGCGCACCCGGACGTGGAGTTCGGCGGCGTGTGGGGACGGCGGCCCGATGCGGCAGCCGCGCTGGCGTCGGCGCACGCGGCCACGGCCTACGAGGACGTGGACGAACTGTTCGCCGCGAGCGACGCCGTGGCGTTCGCCGTGCCGCCGGACGTACAGGCACCGCTGGCGACGCGGGCCGCGGCGGCGGGCTGCCATCTGCTCCTGGACAAACCGGTGGCGACGACGGTGGCCGCGGCACGTGACCTCGCGGCGGCGGCCGAAGCGGCACGGGTGGCGTCCGTCGTCTTCTTCACCCTGCGCTTCGCCGGGACGACGTCGGCCTGGGTGTCCGAGCAGGCGGCGACGGAGGGCTGGTTCGCGGGGCGCGCCGACTGGTACAGCTCGTTCTACGCGGCGGACGGGACCAGCCCGTTCTCCTCGCCGTGGCGGGCCCGGCGGGGCGGCCTGTGGGACGTCGGCCCGCACGCCCTGTCCGTCCTGATGCCGGTGTTCGGCGATGTCACCGACGTGACGGCGGCGGCGGGCCGGGCGGACCTGGTCCATCTCGTCCTGCGGCACAGTGGCGGGGCGTCGAGCACGGCGACGCTGAGCCTGACCACACCGGCGAAGGCCGCGGGGGTGACGGTGGAACTGCGCGGCGAGGCGGGAACGGCGCTGATGCCGTCGGGAGGTGAGGCGCTCGACGCGTTCGGCTCGGCGGTCGACGCGCTCGTCGAGTCGGCGCGATCGGGCCGGCCGCACGCCTGCGACGTGCGATTCGGACTGCGCGTGACGGAGATCCTGGCCCGGGCCGAGGAGCAGCTTCCTGCCGGATGAGGCGGGTGTCGACCGGCTTGCTGAACCGCCCGGGGAGAACCGCGGGCGGCCGGTACCGTGGCCGCTACGTAATGGCGAGTGACGGCACCGGCCGCAGCCAGTGGGCCCAGGAACCGATTCGGGAAGTCATGCGTCGTACGTCCCGAGTGCGACGTTTCCGACCACACACATCGGAATACGAACAACCGATCCATACTCTTCCCGCAACGGCCCAGTAGGCCTAGGGGGTACCCAACGCCGAGGAATTTCAGCCAATTTCAAGCTCCCCGGTCAAGATGCCCCACAGTTGTGTCCGCGCGCCCACCGACGATGGAACTCGCAGGTCGGTGGTCCCGCTCCCTCCATGATGCCGCATCGACTGATCGTTTTTCTTCGGGCAATCTTTACTACCAAAGCTGATGTGAATATTTAGACTGCTGATGCTCAACTCGGCTTGCACCAAGAGGGATTACCCACCATGAACAAGACGGCGCTCCGCGCTCTGCTCCGCGAACGACGCGCCCTCATTGCCCCCGAATCGCACGGCTTCAGCCGCCCCACGGGCCAGGGGCGACGGGCCCGCGGCCTCTCCCAGCATCAGGTCGACCAGCTGCTGCACCGGGCCATCGGGACGTATCACCGCCTGGAGTCGGGCAGTTACCCCAATCCGCCCACGTCGCTGCTGCGGGATGTCGCCCGGCTGTTCGGGCTCAATGAGCAGGAGTGGGTGTCGCTGTGCCGGTACGCGACGCTGCAGGAGCCTCCGGGGCCGCTGCATCAGTCGTCCGGCAAGGAGGTCCCGGGGGTGTGGCAGGAGGCGGTCGACGGGATCCGGCACATGGCGTACATCACCGATGCCTCATGGGACATGCTCGCCTACAACGAAGCTCTGACCGGCATGTTCCCCGGCAGGAACGTCCCGAGCAACATCATGCGATGGATGGTCCTCGACCCCGCGGGCCGCCGGAACCTGATGCAGTGGCACACGGCCTGGGCCCCCATGGTGCTGCCGCAGCTCCGTGCCGCGCTCGCGTCCCGGCCCGAAGACAACACCTTGCGCCAGATAGAGAAGGAGGTCCTCGCCGATCCCGAGACCGCCGCCCCCTATGACGCCGGGAATCCGTACCCGCACCCCGACGGCGACGAACGCCCGCTGCTGCACGCGGAACTGGGGCCCGGCTGGGTCACCATGTGCGCGGCGCAGCCCCTGACGGCGCCCGGCGCCCGCCTCATGATCCTCGTGTTCCATCCCGGAGCACGGCGCGACCACACACGTGCGCCCATGCTGCGGGCTCACTGACGGTTCGTCATGTCTCTTGACCCCCGCGTTCGGAGGGGGGACGACTCCAGCACCTTGAAGTACGTTGTCGCCCATCCCCCACATCCGACCCGATCCCCGTGGGAGTCACCTCGTGCCCGTTTATGTCTCAAGACCCACGACAGTTCTGGGTGACCACAAAGTCACCACCTCCGAGATAGCCGACGACATACTCGCCCATCATCCCGATCACCCCCGGCTCCGGGCGATCCTCCGAGTGGTCGGCAACTGCGGTGTCCGCACCCGCCACTTCACCCGCCCTCTGAACTCCCCCACCGTTTCCGGCTCGGGCGACATGGGAGAACGTGCCCGCGTGGCGTTCGGCGACGCTCTCGCCATGGCCGAGCGTGCCGCCGTAACGGCCCTCGACACGGCCGGGCTCACCGCCGGGGACATCGACGCGATCGTCACCACGCACACCACGAGTTGGGCGATCCCGAACCTCGACGTCAACCTCATCGAACGTCTCGGCCTGCGTCCCACGGTGCGGCGCCTGGCACTGACGACGGTGGCCTGCCCGGGGGGTGCCCACACTCTCATCCGTGCCTCCGAACTGATCGCCGCCCGCCCCGCGAGCAAGATCCTCGTGGTGGGCGCGGAGGTCCTGTCCGCCATCTACCAGCACTCCGACACCAGCATCGAATCGATGATCTACAAGGCCCTGTTCGGGGACTCGGCCTCCGCGGCCGTCGTCACGGACACCCCTCTCGGGCCGGGACTCGCGATCGACGACACCTTCGAGTACGTCCTTGCGGACAGCCTCGACCGGCAGCGCGGTCGCATCGACGTGGACGGGATCCACTTCGACTCCAGCAAGAAGGCCCTCAGCGCGGCAGCGGAGGTCTTGCCCCACTTCAAGGATTGGTACGGCCCGACAGAGACGCCGGACTTCGCGGTCATCCACCCCGGCAGCCCCCGCATCATCTCCGACACCACCGACGCCCTCGGCCTCACCGCGCACGATGCACGCCACTCCACCGACACCCTCGCCGACGAGGGCAACCTCGGTGGCGTCAGCGTCCTGAGGGTCCTGGAACGCACCCACGGCGATCCCCCCGCCGACGGCGCCCGCGGCGTCATGGTCGCCTTCGGACCCGGCTTCGCCACCGCGGCGCTGCGCTGTCACTGGCAGGCATGACCAGGCTCTCCCCCTCACCATGGCCATAGGCTCGAGTACGTGAAACTCCGCCTGCGGCAGCACACCGACGCGCTCGTGACCGGCGCCGTCGCGCTCTTCGTCGCCGTCGGCGCCCTCGTCACCCTGCTGCGCAGCGACGAACCCGGGCGCCATGACGCGCTGCCCTTCGTCATCCTCGTACTCACCTGCGGCGCCCTGCACTTCCGCGGCCGGCACCCGGTGGCGGTAGGTGTCCTCACGCTTGCGGGCACCGCCGCGTACTACCTGCTGTCCACGACGGACGGACCACTGCTGCTGGTCTTCGCCGTCGCCCTGTACGCGGTGTCGGCGGCCGGGCATCTGCCGGTCGCGGTCGTGCTCGCCGCCGTCGCGCTTGCCGGGGTGGGGATCAGCTCCCTGCACAAACCCGATCCGCCGATCGACGGCATCTCGCTGATCCTCATGACGGGCTGGTTCGTCGCCGCCGTGTCGATCGGCGTGGTGTCGCGGCAGCGGGCCGCCTCGCTGCGCGCCGCCGAGGAACGGGTGGCCGGTGAGGAGCGGCTGCGGATCGCGCGCGAGCTGCACGACGTCCTCGGCCACACGCTCTCCGTGATCAATGTGCAGGCGGCCGCAGCGCTGCACCGTATGGAGCGCGATCCGGTGCAGGGCGCCGATGCCCTCCGTACGATCAAGGACACCAGCAAGGAGGCGCTCACCGAGGTGCGCGCGGCGCTCGGTGTGCTGCGCGAGCGGGGTGAGGCAGCTCCGAAGCGGCCGGCGCCCGAGCCGTCCCTGGCCCGGCTCCCCGAACTTGCCGAACGCGCGCAACGCGCCGGGATCGGCCTGCGGACCGAGACGGCGGGCGAGGCGAGGCCCCTGCCGGCGGGCGTCGACGCGGCGGCGTTCCGCATCGTCCAGGAGTCGGTGACCAACACGATCCGGCACGCGCGTGCCCGTACGGTGCTCGTGCGGGTGGAGTACGGCGAGCGCGAGGTGCGGCTGCGCGTCGAGGACGACGGCACGGCGCGGGCGCCCGAACGGCCCGCCTCGGGCAGCGGCATCCGTGGGATGCGGGCGCGTGCCGAGGAGGCGGGCGGCACGTTCAGCGCGGGCCGCGGGGGCAGCGGTGGTTTCCGGGTCGACGCGGCCCTTCCGTACGACGGTGAGAGGCAGACGGCGTGATCAGGATTCTGCTCGCGGACGACCAGCGCCTGGTGCGCGCCGGCTTCCGGTCGATCCTCGACGACGAGGAGGACCTGAGCGTCGTCGCGGAGGCGGGCGACGGCGACGAGGCGGTCCGGCTCGCCCACGAACACGTCCCTGACGTCGTCCTGATGGACGTCCGGATGCCGGTCGCCGACGGCATCGAGGCCACCCGCCGCATCGCGGCGGACCCGGCGCTCGGCGCGACGCGGGTGGTCATCCTGACCACGTTCGACCTTGACGAGTACGTGTACGAGGCGTTGCGCGCCGGAGCCTGCGGTTTCCTGCTCAAGGACACCGAACCGGCCGAACTCCTGCACGCCGTACGGGTCGCGGCCCGCGGCGACGCGCTGCTCGCCCCCACCGTGACCCGCCGCCTCATCGCCGAGCTGGCACGGCGCGCCCCGGCCCCGCCCGATCCGGCGCAGCACCTGGCCGCGCTCACCGCCCGGGAGCACGAGGTGCTCGCGCTGCTCGCCGCCGGGCTCTCGAACGACGGCATCGCGGCGGAGCTCACCCTCTCCCCCGCCACGGCCAAGACACATGTCAGCCGGATCATGACGAAGCTCGACGCGCGTGACCGGGCGCAGCTGGTGATCGTCGCGTACGAGTCGGGCATGACGCTGCCCGGCTGGCTCGAACAGCGCTGACGGACCCACAACCACCGGTGTACGCGGCCGGGGCGCGGCCACAACTCCTGGGGTACGCGGCCGCCGCCCACTGTCCCCGCCAGGGCGACGTTTCGCGCGCCGCGGATTCCTAGCCTGCTGGACGTGGACACTCTCACCGCCCCTACAGGCCATCCCCCGCGCCGAGCCGGTGTGTTCGAGCGCCTGGCCGTCTTCTCGCACCGCCACCAGTGGCGGGCCCTGTCGCTGTGGGCCGCCCTGGTCATCGGCGTCACCGCCGTCGCGGGCCTGGTCGGCAGCGACTACCACAACGACTTCTCGCTCCCGGGCACCGATTCGCAGGCCGCGCAGACCCTTCTGGAGAAGCACGGCGCGGCGCAGGCCGGCGACAGCGTGCAGATCGTCCTCAAGGACGGTGCGGGGATCGGCTCGGCGCGCGAGCGGGTCGAACCGATGCTCGACAAGGTGGCGGGGCTCCCGGGCGTCGCCGATGTGCGCAGCCCGTACGAGGACCGGGCGGCCGTCTCCGAGGACGGGACGCTCGCGTACGCGACGGTCACGCTCGACGGCACGTCGCGCGAGGTGCCGAAGGAGGACGTGCGGCGCGTCATCGACACCGCCGAGTCCATCGCGGGGGACGGACTTCGGACCGCGGTGGGCGGTGACGCGGTCCGCGAGGCGGAGGAGAGCGGCGGCGGTCCTGCCGAGGGCGCGGGCATCCTGGGCGCCCTGGTCATCCTCGTCTTCCTCTTCGGGTCGCTGGTCGCGGCGAGCCTGCCGGTGGTGACCGCGCTGTTCGCCGTCGGAGGCTCGATCGGCCTCATCGCGCTCGCATCGCACCTGGCGAACGTCGCCGACTTCACCCCGCCGATCATGATGCTGGTCGGCCTCGGGGTCGGCATCGACTACGCGCTTCTGATCTTCTCCCGCTACCGCGGCGAGCTCCTCAAGGGCAGGACGCCCGAGGACGCGACCCGTACGGCTCTGGACGCCGCGGGGCGCACGGTCTTCTTCGCCGGCTGCACGGTCATCATCGCGCTGATGGGCCTGGTCGCCCTGGGGATCGGTTCGCTGCAGGGAGTCGCGCTCGCGGTCGCGCTGACCGTCCTTGTCACCATGCTCGCCTCGCTCACGCTGCTTCCCGCGCTCCTCGGCGTCTTCGACACGCGCATCCACCGGCACGTCACCGCGCGGGAGGCCAGGCGCGAGCAGCGGAACAGGCCGCCGGAGGGCGCCCGTTGGCGCCGCTGGGCCTGCCAGGTGCAGCGGCGTCCGTGGGCGGCGCTGCTGCTCTCCGTGGTCTCGCTCGGGGCGCTCGGCGCACCGGCGGCCGACCTGCGCCTCGGGTTCGCCGACGCGGGCAACGACGGGGCGTCGACGACCAGCCGTCAGGCGTACGACCTCCTCGCGGAGGGCTTCGGTCCGGGCTTCAACGGGCCGCTGGTGGTGGTCGCGGACGGGGGCGATGACGCGGCGGCCGCGCTGCGCCGCGCTCTCACCGAGACGCCGGGCATCGCCGCGGCGAGCCCGCCCATCCCGACCAGGGACGGTGCGGTCTCGACGGTCATGGTGTTCCCGGAGACCGCGCCCCAGGCGGAGGAGACGTCGGCCCTCGTCGCCGATCTGCGCGGTGACGTGCTCCCCGCTCTCGAACGGGAGACGGGCGCGGAGTTCCTGGTCGGCGGGTCGACCGCGGCGACCGAGGACTTCGCGCGGACGGTCGCCGACCGCATGCCGCTGTTCGTCGCGATCGTGGTCGGCCTGTCGGCGCTGCTCCTGCTGGTCGTCTTCCGCTCGCTCCTGATCCCCCTCAAGGCGGCGCTGCTCAACCTCGTCAGCATCGGGGCGGCGCTCGGCGTGATCACACTCGTCTTCCAGCACGGCTGGTTCGGTGTCGAGCCGGGGCCCATCGAGGCGTTCATCCCCGTCATGATCTTCGCGATCGTCTTCGGGCTCTCGATGGACTACGAGGTCTTCCTGCTCTCCCGCATCCACGAGGAGTGGGAGCGCACGAAGGACCCGCAGACCGCCGTCCGCGAGGGCCTGGCCGCCACCGGCAAGGTGATCACGGCCGCCGCGGCCATCATGATCGTAGTCTTCGCCGCCTTCATCCTCAGCCCCGACCGGATGCTGCAACAGTTCGGTCTGGGCCTTGCGGTGGCCATCCTCCTCGACGCCCTGGTGATCCGCTGCCTGATCGTCCCCGCGGTCATGCAGCTGCTCGGCCGCCGGGCGTGGTGGCTGCCGTCCTGGCTGCGGCGGCTGCTCCCGGCGGTGGAACTGGAGCGCCACCAGCGGTAATTGGGTTGCCGCGCCCCACCACCGCTGCTGAAGTGCCCGCATGAATCACGAACTGGATCGCGAACTGGACCACGAACTGGATCACGAAGCGGTACTGGCGAGGTACGACCGGCAGATCCGGCGAGACGCACAGACGGACAGCCCCGGCGCGCGCGTCGAACGCGCCGGGGCCGTCGTCCGGCAGATCGGCGCGGAGCATGACTGGAACGGCGTCCACTGGGCGGACGTCGACGCGTCCACGGCGGACGCCGTCATCGCCGAGCAGGTGCGGTACTACACGTCTGCCGGGCGCGAGTTCGAGTGGAAACTGCACTCCCACGACCGCCCGGCCGACCTCGCCGACCGACTGCGGGCGGCGGGTTTCGTCCCCGAACCGCCGGAGACCGTGATGGTGGCCGAGGTCGCCGGCCTGCCCACCGAGCCCCAACTGCCCGAGGGGGTCCGGCTGTTCCCTGTGACGGACGCGGCCGGCGTGCGGCTGATGGCGGACGCCCACGATGTGGCGTTCGGCGCGGACGGCTCGGGGCTCGGCGAACGCCTGGCCAAGCGGGTCCTCACCCAGCTGACCGAGACCCCGGACACCATCGTCGCGGTGGTCGCGATGGCGGGCGACGTGCCGGTGAGCTCGGCCCGGATGGAGCTTTGCCCCGGCACCGACTTCGCGGGTCTGTGGGGCGGCGGCACCGCACCCCGGTGGCGGGGCAAGGGCATCTACCGCGCCCTGGTCGCCCACCGCGCCCGCATCGCCGCCGACCGCGGCTACCGCTACCTCCAGGTGGACGCCTCCGACGACAGCCGCCCGATCCTGCGGCGCCTGGGGTTCGTGCAGCTGAGCGTGACGACGCCGTACGTGTACCAGCCGTAGAACCCGCTCACAGCAGCTTCGTGATCGCCTCCGCCGTGTCCGTCTCGCCGAGCCTCGGGAAGATCTTCTCGATGCTGTTGCGGTGTGCGTCGGCGTCCATGTCGGTCACCGCGTCGACGGCGACCGTGACGTGGTAGCCGTGCTCGTGTGCAGCGCGGGCCGTCGACTCCACGCCGATGCTCGTCGCGATGCCGGCGACCACGACCTGGGTGACGCCCCGGCGGCGCAGCCGGAGGTCGAGGTCGGTGCCGTAGAAGGCGCCCCACTGCTGCTTGGTGACGACGATGTCGCTGTCCTGGCGGCCGAGTTCGGGGACCAGGTCCGCCCAGTCTGCGGGCACATCGCCGCCGCGGACGGGGCCTTCGGTGCGGCCGGGGGCGCCGCCGGTGACCCGGACCAGGACGACGGGCAGGCCGCGCTCGCGGAAGGCGTCGGCGAGGCGGGCGGAGCGTTCGACGATCTCCGCGGAGGGGTGGGCCGTGGGCAGGGCGGTGATGCCCTTCTGGAGGTCGACGAGGACGAGGGCCGTGGTGGGGTCGAGGGTGGTGGCGGTCATGGTTCAGATCTCTTTCCTACGGGGGTGGGGCTCGGGAGTTGGTCAGGGGCGGGCGCGCAAGGCCCGGTCCGTGAGGGTCAGGACGGCCAGCGCGAGCGCGAGGACGGTGCCGACCGCGGCCATGAGGTGCAGTCCGGCGTCGTCGGCCCGCTGCCCGTAGGCGAGGCCGATCAGGCCGGACGCGGCGATGGCGCCGATGTACTGGGCCGTACGCTGCAGCCCCGCGAGCGGCGTGCCGCCCGAGGTGAACAGGA
Organism: Streptomyces rectiviolaceus; assembly: GCF_039533825.1. Taxonomy (NCBI): domain Bacteria; kingdom Bacillati; phylum Actinomycetota; class Actinomycetes; order Kitasatosporales; family Streptomycetaceae; genus Streptomyces; species Streptomyces rectiviolaceus. The sequence goes on along the minus strand of NZ_BAAAUG010000022.1, from coordinate 13,970 downwards.
GCAGCGTGCCGCCCACGACGAGGAGGACGGCGGCGATGCTCAGCGGGGCGCGGATGCCCTTCGTACGGGCGCCGAGCAGTGAACAGGCCAGCGCGGCAAGGGACATGGGGAGCATGACGAGCCTGGTGTGCAGGGACGAGAAGCCGCGGGCCTCCTCCAGCCACTGGGTGAAGCCGTACATCACGCAGTACACAACGAGGTAGCTCAGGCCGTGCCGCAGATAGGTGCGGGCAAGGGCGTGGTTGCGGCCGATGGGGTGCGGTGAGCCGGGTCCCGAAGGCGGGAAGCTTGCCCGGCGCCGGGCGGGCCGGGGCGTCCGACTCCGTCCTCACTTCTGCACCAACCGCTCCAACAGCACGATGGCATCGGCCAGTTGGCGGCGCTCCGCCGGGTCGAGTCCGTCGGCGAGGGCCGTCGAGAGCCAGTCGTGCTTGGCGGCCCGCATGTCGGTGAGGGTGCGATGCCCCTGATCGGTCACGGAGACGACGGACTGCCGCCCGTCGTCGGGATCGGGAGCCCGCTCGATGAGTCCCATGTCCTCAAGCGCGCCCACGGTCAGCCGCATGGACTGGGGCCGGACCAGCTCCGCGCGGGCCAGGCCCGCGGTGGTGGCGGGGCCCGCGTGGTCGAGGCGGGCGAGCACGGAACGCTGGGAGGGGCTGAGTCCGGTCGCCGGTGTCACGCCGCGCAGGCGCCGCACGAGCCGCCGGACGACGTTCGACAGATCGGCGGCGATCTGCTCGGGAGTCGAGTCGTCAGAGGGTGCGCTCATGTGCGCCACCGTAGGAGGTAGACAGGTAACCTTGCAAGTCTGCCTACCTATCCCCCGGACGGCGGGAGCCGGGAGGCACACGAAAAACCGCCCCTGCCGCAAGAGCGACAGGGGCGGATGCTTTCGGCAGATGCTTCGCGTACGGGCTGCGCGCTAGCGGATCGGCATCCCCGACAACGTACGCGCGATCACCAGACGCTGGATCTCGCTCGTGCCCTCGAAGATCGTGTAGATCGCGGCGTCACGGTGCATCCGCTCCACCGGGTACTCACGCGTGAAACCGTTGCCGCCGAGGATCTGCACCGCCTGCGCGGTGACCTTCTTGGCGACCTCGCTCGCGTACAGCTTCGACATGGAGCCCTCGGCCGACTCGAACTTCTTGCCCGTGCTCGCCATCCACGAGGCGCGCCAGACGAGCAGACGGGCCGCGTCGATCTGCGTAGCCATGTCGGCGAGCTGGAAGGCGACGCCCTGGTTGTCGATGATCGGGCGACCGAACTGCGTACGCGTCTTGGCGTACTCCAGGGCCTCTTCGTACGCGGCACGCGCCGTACCCACGGCCATGGCGCCCACCGCCGGGCGGGACGCCTCGAAGGTGGCCATCGCGGCGTTCTTCACGCGCTCGCCGCCGGTCTTGGCGCGCTCCCTGGCACGGGCGAGGCGCTCGTCCAGCTTCTCCTTGCCGCCGAGCAGGCAGTGGCCGGGGACGCGGACGTCCTCCAGGACGACCTCGGCGGTGTGCGAGGCGCGGATGCCGTGCTTCTTGAACTTCTGGCCCTGAGAGAGGCCGGGAGTGTTCGGCGGGACGATGAAGGAGGCGTGCCCCTTGGAGCCCAGCTCCGCGTCGACGACCGCGACGACGACGTGGACGTTGGCTATGCCGCCATTGGTCGCCCAGGTCTTGGTGCCGTTGAGGACCCACTCGTCCTTGGCCGCGTCGTAGACGGCGCGGGTGCGCATCGCCGCCACGTCCGAGCCCGCGTCGGGCTCGGAGGAGCAGAAGGCGGCGACCTTGACGTCGTTCACGTCGCCGTACATCTGCGGGATCCAGGTGCCGATCTGCTCCTCGGTGCCGTTGGCGAGGACGCCGACGGCGGCCAGGCCCGTGCCCATGATGGACAGGCCGATGCCCGCGTCACCCCAGAAGATCTCCTCCGTCACCATCGGGATGCCGAGGCCGGTGGGATCGAAGAACTGCTGGGCGTAGAAGTCCAGGGAGTAGATCCCCAGCTTCGAGGCCTCCTGAATGATGGGCCACGGGGTCTCTTCACGCTCGTCCCACTCGGCGGCCGCAGGACGGATCACATCAGCGGCGAACCCGTGGAGCCAGTCCCGGACCTCCTTCTGTTCGTCGTTGAGCTCCATGGTGAACTCGGCCATGACCCCTCCAGGACGTGCGGTGAAGACATACGTTACTTGCGGTAACTGGAGTCTGTTACCGGCCGGTAGCCGATGTCAACTCCCGGCCGCCCGTTCGATGGGCGCCGAGCGCGGGGTGTTACGTTGCGCGTGCGTCACGCAATCGCACGGGCGGGGAGAGAAACGCTATGGAGACCACCACACCGCAGACCGATCAGCAGCGGTCTGCCGAGCGCCGGCGGCGCGAGTTGCTGGAGGCCGCCGACCGGGTGGTGCTGCGCGACGGCCCCGGTGCCTCGATGAACGCCATCGCCGCGGAGGCCGGCATCACCAAGCCGATCCTGTACCGGCACTTCGGCGACAAGGGCGGACTGTACGCCGCGCTCGCCAAGCGGCACACGGACGCGCTCCTCGAATCGCTGCGCGCCGCCCTGGACGCCCCGGCCGAGCGCAGGGAGCGCGTCGAGCAGACCCTGGACACCTACCTCGCGGCGATCGAGGCCCGCCCGCAGGTCTACCGCTTCCTCATGCACCCCTCGGACGGCGCCGCCCCCGGCGAGCAGGGCTTCGACGTGGGCCTGCACTCCGCCCCTGTCCTTCGCCGCATGGGTGAGGAGCTGGCGCAGGTCATCGAGGAGCGGATCGACCTCGGTCCCGGCAGTGCGCAGCTCGCCCGCGTGTGGGGGCACGGCATCGTCGGCATGATGCACGCGGCCGGCGACTGGTGGCTGGGCGAACGGCCGTGCTCGCGCGCGGAGTTGGTGAGCAGCCTGGCCGATCTGCTGTGGGGACGGCTCGCCGCGGCCGGCAACCGCGTCGGCGGCCCCGGGTTCTGAGGGCCCGTCGGCAGCTGAGGGTCAGCTGCTCCAGGACGCCTTGGCGGCGGCCCGCAGCACCCTGCGCCGCCGCCAGCCCGTGACGTGATCGGTGTAGACGCCGCCTTCCAAGTGGTCGAACTCGTGCTGCAGGCAGCGCGCGAACCAGCCGGTTCCGTGCACCCGCACCGGCTGACCGAGCCTGTCGGAGCCCTCCACCACCGTGTGGTCGAAGCGCGGCGTGGCGGCCTCGAGGCCCGGCAGCGAGAGACAGCCCTCCGGGCCGCGCACGCTGACCCCGTCCACCTCCACGAGGCGCGGGTTCACCACGTACCCGAGGTGACGCACATCGTCGTCGTCCGGGCAGTCGTACACGAAGACCCGCTGATTCACGCCGATCTGGTTGGCGGCAAGACCCACGCCCTGGGCGGCGTACATCGTGGCGTACATGTCCTCGATGAGCCGGGCCAGTTCGGGGCCGAAGTCGGTGACCTCCTCGCAGGGCTTGTGCAGCACGGGGTCACCGAGCAGTGTCAGAGGTCGTACGCGCCCTGAGGCGCCCGGGATCGAGCCGCTTCGCATGGCCGCAAGGGTACGGTCCTTGGAGAGCCCCGGGGTCGGGGTGGTGCCGCGGTTCGGCCTTGACAATGGATCTCGATAGGCTGAGGTTCATCGCGTTGCCGGGGGCAGACGCGGCGCCGTACGCAAGGAGGATCCAGAACTGATGGCAGGCAACACGGACCCGCTGTCGCCGCGGGCCAAGCTGGCCGTGACGGCGGGCAAGGCGGCCGCGGCGGTGTCGCGCGCGGCGGGCCGCGGCAGCGGATCGGTGATCGGCGGCCGCGTCTCACTCAAGCTCGACCCCGACCTGCTCGGGCGTCTTGCCACGCACCTGGACGTGGTGCTCGTCTCCGCCACGAACGGCAAGACGACCACCACCCGGCTGCTCGCGGAGGCGCTGCGCGCCAGCGGGCCCGTGGTGTCGAACGCTCTCGGCGCGAACATGCCGGCCGGGATCACCTCGGCCCTCGCGGGCGGTTCGGACGCCAGGTTCGGCGTGATCGAGGTCGACGAGAAGTACCTCGCCGGTGTCGCCCGCGACGTGGAGCCGAAGGCGATCGCGCTGCTCAACCTCTCGCGCGACCAGCTGGACCGCGCCGCCGAGACCCGCATGATGGCGGAGAACTGGCGTGAGGGCCTCGCGGGCTCCAAGGCGGTCGTGATCGCGAACGCGGACGACCCGCTGGTCGTCTGGGCGGCGTCCTCGTCGCCGAACGTGGTGTGGGTGGCCGCCGGCCAGGAGTGGAAGGACGACGCCTGGTCGTGCCCCTCCTGCGGCGGTGTGATGCAGCGCCCCGGTGACGACTGGTTCTGCGGTGAGTGCGGTTTCCGCCGCCCAGCGCCCAGCTGGGTGCTCTCCGGCGACCACGTCCTTGACCCGCACGGCTCGGCCTGGCCGATCCATCTGCAGCTGCCGGGCCGGGCGAACAAGGCGAACGCGACCACGTCGGCCGCCGTCGCCGCCGTCTTCGGCGTGCCGCCGCAGGTCGCCCTGGAACGGATGTACCAGGTGCAGGCCGTCGCAGGACGCTATGACGTCGTGCAGTTCCAGGGCCGCGACCTGCGCCTGCTGCTCGCGAAGAACCCCGCGGGCTGGCTCGAAACGTTTTCGCTGATCGACCCGCCGCCCACCCCGGTGGTGCTCTCCGTCAACGCCCGTGGCGCCGACGGCACCGACACCTCCTGGCTGTGGGACGTCGACTACACGCGCCTGGCCGGTCACCCGATCTTCGTGCTCGGCGACCGCAAGCTGGACCTCGCCGTGCGTCTTGAGGTCGCGGGCCTGGACTTCCGGGTCTGCGAGTCCCTCGACGAGGCCGTGCAGCTGGCGCCGCCCGGACGGATCGAGACGATCGCGAACTACACCGCGTTCCAGGATCTGCGCCGCCGCGTCGGCAACTGACCCCACCGGACCCTCTAGACCCTCGTAGGGACGAATGAGCATGAGCGACAACAGCCTGCGGCTGGTGTGGGTCTACCCCGACCTGCTCAGCACGTACGGAGACCAGGGCAACGCCCTGGTCGTGGAGCGCCGCGCCCACCAGCGCGGCCTCCAGGTCGAGCGCTACGACGTGCGCAGCGACCAGCCGGTGCCGACCTCCGGCGACATCTACCTGATCGGCGGCGGCGAGGACCGTCCGCAGCGCCTGGCGGCCGAGCGGCTGCGCCGCGACGGCGGTCTGCAGCGGGCCGTGGGCAACGGCGCCATCGTCTTCTCGGTGTGCGCGGGCTACCAGATCCTGGGCAACGAGTTCATCAACGACCTCGGCCAGCGCGAGCCGGGCCTCGGCCTGCTCGACGTGATCTCCACGCGCGGCGAGGGCGACCGGTGCGTCGGCGACGTCCTGGGCGACATCGACCCGCAGCTGGGCCTGCCCCCGCTGACCGGCTTCGAGAACCACCAGGGCATCACGCACATCGGCCCCTCCGCGCGCCCCTTCGCGCGCGTCACGCTCGGCCGGGGCAACGGCACGGGCGACGGCACCGAGGGCGCGTACAACGGCACCGTCTTCGGCACCTACATGCACGGCCCCGTCCTCGCCCGCAACCCGCTGATCGCGGACCTGCTCCTGAAGCTGGCCCTCGACGTGAACGCGCTGCCGCCGACGGACGACCGCTGGTACGACGCGTTGCGCGCCGAGCGCATGAACGCGGCGCAGCAGCCCGCCTGAAGCCCTTGCCGCACAGGTGAGCGGCACAGTCCAGCAGTCGGACGCCCGGTGCGGCCCCGCCCCCTCCCGCCTATAGGGTGGCGGGGTTCCCGCCGGACGACGTGGTCCGGACTTCGGCCCACGTAGCAGAGGGCCCCTCTTTATGAAAGACGTTGGCGGGCTATGCGCATTGGTGTCCTCACCTCCGGCGGCGACTGCCCCGGTCTCAACGCCGTCATCCGCTCGGTCGTGCACCGTGCCGTCGTCGACCACGGCGACGAGGTCATCGGCTTCCACGACGGCTGGCGCGGCCTGCTCGAGTGCGACTACCGCAAGCTCGACCTGGACGCGGTGGGCGGCATTCTGGCGCGCGGCGGAACGATTCTGGGCTCCTCCCGGGTCCAGCCCGCGCATCTGCGCGACGGCGTCGCGCGGGCCAAGGGCCACCTCGTCGACCTGGACCTCGACGCGGTCATCCCGATCGGCGGCGAAGGCACGCTGAAGGCGGCCCGGCTCCTGTCGGACGCGGGCCTGCCGATCGTCGGCGTACCCAAGACGATCGACAACGACATCGCGGTCACCGACGTCACCTTCGGCTTCGACACCGCGGTCGGCGTGGCGACCGAAGCCCTCGACCGCCTCAAGACGACCGCCGAGTCGCACCAGCGGGTCCTGATCGTCGAGGTCATGGGCCGGCACACCGGCTGGATCGCTCTGCACTCGGGCATGGCCGCGGGCGCGCACGCGATCGTCGTGCCGGAGCGGCCCTTCGACATCGAGGAACTGGCGCAGAAGGTCGGCGAACGGTTCTCCGCGGGCAAGAAGTTCGCGATCGTCGTGGCCGCCGAGGGCGCCAAGCCTCGCGCGGGCACGATGGAGTTCGACGAGGGCACCAAGGACATGTACGGCCACGAGCGCTTCGCCGGGATCGCCACGCGGCTCTCCGGCGAACTGGAGCAGCGTCTTGGCAAGGAGGCGCGCCCGGTGATCCTCGGGCACGTCCAGCGCGGCGGCACCCCCACCGCGTACGACCGCGTGCTCGCAACGCGCTTCGGCTGGCACGCCGTTGAGGCCGTGCACCGCGGCGAGTTCGGCAAGATGACGGCGCTGCGCGGCACGGACATCACGATGGTCCCGCTCGCCGAGGCCGTCGAGACACTGAAGACGGTGCCGGACGAGCGCTACGCCGAGGCGGAGTGCGTCCTCTAGATCAAGCTCTAGCTCAAGCTTTAGATCAAGGCTGAACGAACGGCCCCCGGACGCGTCGGCGTCCGGGGGCCGTTCTAGTCTGGTGCGGACACACAGCGCACAACCGCACGAATCAGGAGCCAGTGGATGGATCACAGCGGGCACGGCATGAACATGGATCTGCCGCCGTTCACGCTGGGGCGCGGGCTCGAACTCTCGGCCGACCCCTTCTTCCTCGTCGGCTGCCTGGTGGCTCTGGCCCTCTACGGATGGGGCGTCGTCCGGCTCGTACGACGCGGGGACAAGTGGCCCGTCGGCCGCACGATCTCGTTCGTGGTGGGCGTGCTGACCATCCTCCTGGTGATGTGCACCAAGCTGAACGACTACGGCATGGTCATGTTCAGCGTGCACATGGTGCAGCACATGATCATCAGCATGCTCTCGCCGATCCTGATCCTGATGGGCGCCCCGATCACCCTCGCCCTGCGCGCGCTGCCGGTCGCGGCCCGCGGCCACAAGGGCCCGCGCGAGTGGCTGCTGTGGGTCCTGCAGAGCCGTTACATGAAGATCATCACGCACCCCGCGTTCACCATCCCGCTCTTCATCGCCAGCCTGTACGCGCTGTACTTCACCCCGATCTTCGACACCCTGATGGGGTCCAAGGTGGGCCACATCGGGATGATGGTGCACTTCCTCGCGGTCGGCCTGGTCTTCTTCTGGCCGATCATGGGCGTCGACCCGGGTCCGCACCGGCCCGGCTACATCATGCGGATGCTGGAGCTGTTCGCGGGCATGCCCTTCCACGCGTTCTTCGGCATCGCGCTGATGATGGCGTCGGAGCCGATGGTGGGCACGTACAAGAACCCGCCCGCCTCTCTGGGGATCGACGCCCTCGCTGATCAGACCGCCGCGGGCGGCATCGCCTGGGCGTTCAGCGAGGTGCCTTCGGTCCTCGTGCTGCTCGCGCTGCTCTTCCAGTGGTACCGCTCGGAACAGCGCCAGGCACGGCGTACGGACCGGGCCGCGGACCGTGACGGTGACAAGGAGCTGGAGGCGTACAACGCCTATCTGGCCTCACTGGCCGCGCGCGGGCGCTAGCGGCAAAGGGTCCTCGCGGGTGAGGATGGTCTCAGGCCGCGGTCTTGGCGTCGAGGCGTCGGGGCTGCCGGGAGGAGGCAGGGCGATGCCTGATTCTACGAAGACGATGGGTGTATTCACCATCGGAGGCTTGGTCGCGGTGACCGCGTACACGGTCGCGCTCGGGAGCAACGGCTGGCTGTGGTTCGGCTGGGTCGTGGTCGGAATGCTCACGCTGGCGATGGTGCTCTCGCGCAGTACCCCCTGAGGCGCCGCGCGGGCAACGAGCAAAGGTGCGCGGCGGCGCCGGGGACGTCAGTGGTTCCTGTCAGAAGCGGAAGACGGCGCCCGTCGCGTACCCCATCTCGCAGGCGTTGCCGTACGTCTTGTTCCAGCTGACCGGCTTGCCTCGGTGGGTGCCCGTCGCGCTCACGGTGACCGGGGCGTACTGCTTGGTGCAGATCCCCGACTTCGCGGGCAGGGCGTCGAAGTCGCCGCCCGCCCCGTCGATCGCCGCGCAGGCCTCGGCCGCGTGCGGATGGTGCCCGGGCCGCTGGGTCACGCAGTCGAGCAGCACCCCGCGGATCCAGGCGTTGTCGTCCCCGGCGACGGTGAGGAAGACGCCGCTCAACCGGCCGGGGGCCGCTTCGTCGGCCGCGTGGGCCGGCGCGGCCACGGCGAGGGAGACCAGCGCGGCGGCGGTGGCCGCGACCGGGCGCAGGCGGGGCGTGGGACGGGACCTCATGGGGACCTCCTGGGACGGTGACGTGCTGCGTCGGAGAGAGGCCAGGCCACCCCCGTGCCCGCCGCGCGCCCGGGCGACACGCCGGGCGGTCACCCGTACGAGTGCGGCTCGGGGTCCGGATGGGCGTCCCGTCGGTCGCGGCAGCCGAAGGGGCCGGGGCCACCCGGCTTCGCTCCCTTCTCCCGTCGGGGTGGCGCACCTAAACTGATCGCTGCGCGAGGACCCGTGACCTGCGAAGACGCAGCACCCAGGCCGGTCCACCTACGTCAAGGAGCAACGGGTGTTCTACTACCTGCTCAAGTACGTCGTCCTGGGGCCGCTGCTGCGGCTCATGTTCCGGCCGCGCATCGAGGGGCTCGAGCACATACCGGAATCCGGCGCGGCGATCGTGGCGGGCAATCACCTCTCGTTCTCGGACCACTTCCTGATGCCCGCCATCATCAAGCGGCGGATCACCTTCCTCGCGAAGGCCGAGTACTTCACGGGACCCGGCATCAGGGGCCGCCTCACGGCCGCGTTCTTCCACAGCGCCGGGCAGATCCCGGTGGACCGCTCCGGCAAGGAGGCGGGCCAGGCCGCGATCCGCGAGGGCCTGGGCGTGCTGCGCAAGGGAGAGCTGCTCGGCATCTATCCCGAGGGCACACGGTCGCACGACGGGCGCCTCTACAAGGGCAAGGTCGGCGTCGCCGCGATGGCGCTCAAGGCGCAGGTGCCGGTGATCCCGTGCGCGATGATCGGCACGTTCGAGGCGCAGCCGCCGGGCCAGAAGGTGCCGAACTTCCGCAGTGTGTCCATCCGCTTCGGCACACCGCTGGACTTCTCGCGCTACGCGGGCATGGAGAACGAGAAGGCGGTCCTGCGCGCGGTCACGGACGAGATCATGTACGCCATCCTCGGGCTCTCCGGGCAGGAGTACGTCGACAAGTACGCCGCGGTCGTCAAGGCGGAGGAGGCCGAGCGTGCCGCCGCGGCGAGCAGGAGGAAATTCCCCCGGATGCCGCTGAGTTGAAGCCCTGACGTACGGTCCTGCACATGAGCGAACACAACCTGTACACCAAGCTGATCGGGCTGCTCGATGAGCGGGGCGCGGCGTACCGCGTCATCGAGCACGAGGAAGAGGGCGCCACGGAGGCGGTGAGCGCGCTGCGGGGCAACACCCTCCAGCAGGCCGCCAAGTGCATCGTGGTGATGGTGAAGATCGGCAAGAAGACGAAGCGGTATGTGCTCGCGGTGGTGCCCGGTGACCGCCGCGTCGACCTGAACGCCGTCAAGCAGCTCCTCGGCGGTACGTACGCGGGGTTCGCCACGCAGGAGGCGGCCGAGCGGCTCGCCGGCAGTGTGAGCGGCACGATCCTGCCGTTCTCCTTCGACCCCGAGCTCGAACTGGTGGTGGATCCGGCGCTGCTCGCCCACGACGAACTGTTCTTCAACGCGGCGCGCCTTGACCGCTCGCTGGCGCTGCGGACCGCTGACTACGAGGCGATCGCCGAGCCGCGCAGGGCCGTGATCGCGCAGGAGGCGGCATAGCGAAGGGGTCGGCATAGCGAAGGGGCGACCGGGTTCCCCCGGTCGCCCCTTGCTCAGATGCCTAGCGGCAGGCCGCTACGGCTTGGGCGTGGCGTGCGGTGCGCACGTCACGTCCTTGCTGTCCAGCTTGCCGGTCAGCAGGTAGGCCTCGACACGGTCGTTGAGGCACGGGTTGACCAGGTTCGTGATGCCGTGCGAACCGGCGTCCTTCTCCGTGATCAGACGCGAACCCTTGAACCGCTTGTGCAGCTCGACGGCGCCCTCGTACGGGGTCGCCGCGTCGCGGGTGGCCTGGGCGATCAGGACGGGCGGCAGGCCCTTGCCGGTCTTGACCTCGACCGGCTCGTGCTGCTTGCTCTTCCAGGTCGCGCAGGGCAGGTTCATCCACGCGTTGGACCACGTCATGAACGGGTTGTCACGGTGGATGCGGGTGTTGTCGCGGTCCCACTTCTTCCAGCTGGTGGGCCACTTGGCGTCCGCGCACTCGACGGCCGTGTAGACGGCGTTGCCGTTCTCCGACGCGATGTTGCCCGCGGTGTCCGACAGGTCGGGGCTTGCTGCCTCGATCAGCGGCTTGGCGTCACCTGCGACGTACTTGCTGAAGTTCGTCGCGATCTCCACCCAGGCGGAGTCGTAGTACGGAGCGCTCTGGAAGTACGCGATGAGTTCGGCGGGGCCGACCACTCCGCCCAGCGGCTCCTTCTTCGCGGCGGCGCGCAGCTTGTCCCAGTTCTTGGCGACCTGCTCCGCGGTGTCCCCGAGGTGGAAGGTGGCGTCGTACTTGGCGACCCACTTCATCCAGTCCTTGAGGCGGACCTCGAAGGCGACGTCCTGGTCGAGGTTGGCCTCGTACCAGATCTTCTTCTTCGAGGGGTTGACCACCGAGTCGACGACCATGCGGCGCACGTGCGTCGGGAACAGCGTCCCGTAGACAGCGCCGAGGTAGGTGCCGTAGGAGACGCCGAGGAAGTTCAGCTTCTTCTCGCCGAGCGCGGCCCGGATGACGTCCAGGTCACGTGCGGTGTTCGGCGTCGTCATGTGCGGCAGCATCTCGCCGCTGCGCTCGGCGCAGCCGTCCGCGTACTCGGCGGCGAGCTTGCGCTGGGCGCGCTTGTCCGCCTCGGAGTCCGGCACCGGGTCCAGCTTGGGTGCCTTGACGAACTCCTGCGGGTCCACACAGGAGATGGGCGCCGAGTGACCGACACCGCGCGGCTCGAAGCCCACGAAGTCGTACGCCTTCGCCGTCTTCTCCCAGAGCTTCGCCTTGGTGACGACGCGGTTGGGGAAGCGGAGTCCGGAGGCGCCGGGGCCACCCGGGTTGTAGAGAAGAGCGCCCTGGCGCTCCTCCTTCGTCCCGGTGCTGCCGATGCGGTCGACGGCAAGCTTGATCTTCTTGCCGTTGGGCTTGGCGTAATCGAGCGGGACGGTGACCCAGCCGCACTTGATCGCCTTGTCCAGACCCCAGTCGGCGGGGCACGCCTGCCAGTCGATGCCGGACTTGGCGGCACGCTGCGCGGCGAGCGCGACACCGCGCGCCTCGGAGCTTGTGCGCTGACGGGCGTCAGCGCTGCCGCTGCCCTGACGGGCGTCGGCATTGGCAACCGGCGCCATGATCGCGCCCGCTATGAGCGAGCCCGTGATCAGCGTGCCGGCGGCGCCGAATGCTGTGGTGCGTCTCAACTGGTTCCTCCCCCTGTCGATTTCCCTGTCGATTTTCGAACAGTAGGAGGATCCTGTCGGTCATCGGGTTCAGTGCGACAGACCGGGCAGGTGTTTCTTTACCAATCCGATAGACGGTGCAGGGAACTCCGCTGAGCGGTTATGCCCCTGTTCACGTGAGTGTGCGCAGCGCCGCGTCGAGGATGCGGCGGATGCGCAGGGCGTCGGGGGCGACGGCGGTGACTAGCACGGCGGGCCCGGCGAGCGGGGTCAGCGCGGCTCCGTCGCCGAGCAGCGTGGGCTCGGGCCGGTTGTGCTCGAACTCCGGGCGTACGACAACGAGTTGCCCGATCGCGCGATGCCCCGCCAGGACCGCGGGACCGTCCCACCCGCCGGGCGCGCCGGGCCCGCAGGAGAGCTCCTGGTCGAGGAGGAGCCTTCCGGCGCGGCGCACGGTGAGACGGCTGGTGAGGCGCCCCGCCTCTTCGCCGGTCCGCCCGAGCACCTGCTCCTCCCGCAGCACGAGGCTCGCGCTCCCGGCGAGCTCGGCCCGCGTGGTGACCCGCAGATCGCTGTCGCGTACGGAGATCAACTGCTCGGGCAGCCAGTGCAGTTCCGCGTCGTCACCGACGGCGATCCGCACGTCGTACCGCGCCGCCTCCTTCGCCTGCCCCGGCAGGGCGAGCGTGGCGGCGGCCGAGCCGATGCGCAGCCGGGCACCGTCGTGGGCGGCGGCCTCGACGGTGAGGTGATCGCCGCCGAGGGGGCCGCTCATCGCCCCGACGAGGGTGACCTGGGCGCCTGTTCCGGCCGACCGGGTGCGGCGCGGGGCGAGCGGCCCCTCTCCGTCGAGCACGGGCAGGACGGTGCCGCCCCGCCCGTTGCCTCGCGCGGTGATGCGGGCGGTGCCGCGCACCCCGGATGCCGCGACGGCGTGCACGGTCATGCGGACGCGGTCCAGGCGGCGTACTGGGCGCGCACCCAGGCGGCGACGGGCCCGACGCCCTCGTCCGACCTCAGCGACTGGAAGATGACGGGCAGTTCGGCACGCTGGGCCTTGGCGTCCGCGGCCATCCGGGCGAGATCGGAGCCGACGTGCGGGGCGAGGTCGGTCTTGTTGACGACGAGGAGGTCGGCCGTGGTGACGCCGGGGCCGCCCTTGCGGGGTATGTCGTCGCCGCCCGCCACGTCGATGACGAAGATCTGCGCGTCGACGAGCCCCTTGGAGAAGGTGGCGGTGAGGTTGTCCCCGCCGGACTCGACGAGGATCAGGTCCAGCGGCCCGACCTCGTCCTCGAGGTCCTCCACGGCCTCCAGGTTGGCGGAGATGTCGTCACGGATCGCGGTGTGCGGACAGGCGCCGGTCTCCACGGCGGTGATCCGCTCGGGCGGCAGGACGGCCTCGCGCAGCAGGAACTCGGCGTCCTCGCGGGTGTAGATGTCGTTCGTGACGACGGCGAGTGACCGCTCGTCCCGCAGCTCCTTGCAGAGCGCGGCGACGGTGGCGGTCTTGCCGGAACCGACGGGCCCACCGAGCCCGATCCGCAGCGCGCGCCGACGCCCGTCGGGGCGGTGGGCGTCGGCGCTCACGGCGGCGGACTCGTCGTGGGAGTGATCGAGATGCATGTACGACTCCTCTGTGGTTCAGCAGTTCATTTCGCCCTGGGCCAGGGGGCTTTGGTGCCGGTGGCTCGCGAAGGGAGGCCGAAGTCTCGCTAGGACGCGAACAACCGCGCAGGCCAGGCCGCATGCGCCTCCGCTCCGATCTCCAGCAGCGGCGCGGACGCCGCGGGCAGCGCGTCGATCCCGTCGGCCAGTGCCTCCCTCGCCGCATCCGCCGCCGCCCGAGCGACGAGGTCCAGCTCAGGTGCCAGCCGGGCCAGCACACCCGTCGCGTCGAACGGGTCGAGGCTCAGCAACCGCACGGTCGCCGTCGCGGGCCCGCTGACGCACTCGTACGCGGAGCAGTACGCGGCGTCCTGCGCGCCGAGACCCGCCGCCCGCGCGGCAAGACCGAGAACGACGGGCTGGTGCGCCCCCTTGGGCCGGGCGGCGGCCAGCTGGTCCAGCGAGGGCTCGGGCCACGCGGCTCGCGCGGCCCGCATCATCTGCCTGCC